>CAKVKI010000119.1 GCA_934754975.1 uncultured Alistipes sp.
TGCTGGAACAGTTCGACGAACGAGACGTAAATCATCACGCCGCCCGACAGTCCCAGCGAGAACGACAGCAGCCGCTTGTTGGTGCGGCGGGCGAAGAAAGCGATTGCACTGCCGATGCCGGTAGCCAGGCCGGCTCCGAGCGTCAGCAGCAGCGGGATGAGGATATTGTGTTCCATATTGACAGGCTGTTTGTCTTTGACTTCGCAAATATAGTGCTTTTCCGGCGAAAGAAATAAAAAACCGGACCTTTGCAGGGTCCGGTTTTTCTGATGGAACTATTTGTTTTACTTATTGTGCGCTTCGCGGATCAGCCGGCCCAGCACTTCGATGCTGTCGGCGGTGATGTGCGGCTGCGGATCGGCTTTGTCGGCTACGTCGAGCGTCGTCTCGCCTGAGAGTACCAGCACGCCCATCGCTTTGGCGTTGTGGGCCATCGTTACGTCGGTGTAGATACGGTCGCCGACCATGGCGATCTGGTCGGGCTGCAGACCGTGGCGCGAAAGGATGCCCGAAAGCATGTTGGGGTCGGGCTTGCCGAGCGTGATGTCGGGACGCCGTCCCGTGGCATGCCCGATGCAGGCGCAGATCGAGCCGCAGTCGACCAGCACCGTCGGCTGGTCGGTGGGGCATACGCGGTCGGGATTGGTGGCGATATAGGGCACGCCCTGCGATACCCACCACGCCGCGCGGCAGAGCCGGTCGTACTGCAGCGTCATGTCGAACGCAGCGACGATTACGTCGGGCACGTCGTCGGCCGAATCCGCCGTTGATTCGAATCCGGCGGCTTCGAACTCCGAGATCATGCTCGGCGTGCCGAGCAGGAAGAGCCGTTTGGCCGCGGGGGAGTGCTGTTTGATGTAGTCGATGGTCGCCAGCGCCGTCGTATACATCTCTTCGCGTGTGGCATGGATGCCCAGCGTTTCGAGTTTGTGCAGGTAGTCAGCGATGGATTTGGAGGGATTGTTGGTCAGGAACGAATAGCCGATTCCCATCTCTTTCAGCCCTTCGAGGAAGGGCTTGGTATAGGGGAAGAGCGACATGCCCATATAGATCGTGCCGTCCATGTCGAGCGCCACGTGTTTAATGCCGCGCAGTCGCTCCATCAGTTCTTCGTGTGTGTAAACCGAGCGGAATTTGTCGAATGTTGCCATTATTTTCGTGTTAGATTGAGATGCTGGAACAGGTAGGGATAGTCGGTTTCGATTACGTCGCATCCCGTGGGGATTTCGAGTTCGTAACCTTTGATTTTCTCGGCGTCGGTCGCCCGTCGGTCGTGGGTCGGGGCGAGCGAAATCATGCACATCACGCCCTTCTCGTGCAGCTTGCCGTAAAGCTCCTGCTGGTCGGGGAGCATCATCGTGCCGACATAGGCCATCATCTGCCGCCACGGAATCCGCTCTTCGGCGTATTCGCCGAACTCCTTCATATTCTTGCACCAGCACGAGAACATCGCCTGCGGATCGCGGTCCAGGTAGGTGCGGGCCTGCCGGGCGTTGCGCACGGTGTACATTACGTTGGCGGGCGCCAGCCGGTTGATGAAGTCCGACATCACCTCCAGCGGCACGTCCTTGATGTCGAGGTTGAGGATGGTCTTGCCCCGGCTCCAGTCGATGCATTCTTCGAGCGTCGGAATCTTATAGGCCGTGATGTTGCCTTCGCGGTCCTTGAGGAAGAACTGCTGCAGCTCCTCGTAGGTGTAGTCCGACACCTTGCCCGTGCCGGTGGTCGTGCGGTCGATCGTGGCGTCGTGCATCAGCACGATCACGCTGTCCTTGGTCAGGCGCGGGTCGATTTCGAAGAACGAAGGCATCATCGAAAGAGTCTTCTCGAACGACTCGATACAGTTCTCGGGATAGCCCGTCACCATGCCGCCGCGGTGGCCGCTGACGACGATCGGACGCTCCGGGGCGTACCGGAACCAGTCGTGCAGCTGGGTGCGGCTTTTGATGTCGATATAAAAAGGTCCTTCGGCCTTTTTACCGCCTTCGGCGCATCCCCACAGCAGGATGCCCAGCGTAAGGGCGGTCAGTAGTCTGAAAGTTTTCATGGGTGGTTTTATCGGTTGTTTTTCGTAATCTTGTGTTCTTTCAGCACATTGCCAGCCGTGTTGACTACCCGGATGTCGATGCCCTTTTCGTCGGCCTTGACGACCGTTTTGTCGTTGTTGGAGTTAATCAGGATCGGGAAATCGGTCCCGCGGCTCCTGTCCTCGATCCATTGGTAGCGGTGGTAGTGGCCGCAGAGCATCAGGTCTATGCCGCTTCCGTTGAGTATCGGGATGAACAGCCTCTCGATTTCCAGCTCGCCGTGCCAGCCGCGCCCCTTGTTGGGCGGCATGTGGATCAGGACGATGCGGTAGGGCGCCGACCGGAACTCTTCGCCGGCGACCACACCCCTGAGCCACTGCGCCTGCTGTTCGCGGTAAGCGTCGGCGGTCGAAAGCCCGTAATAGCGGATGTCGCTGTCGGGTTTGTCCTCGCAGCCGTCGAGTACGACGAAGAAGACGGGGCCGCGGCGGAACGTATAATAACTTTCGCCGGTCGGCGTGGGGAAGTAGTCGAGCCAGCGCTGGGCGAACTTGCCGCGTCCGTCGTGGTTGCCGCGCGTCACGACCAGCGGAATGCCCGCCGGGGTGAGCAGTTCCGACGCCGATGCGAGGAATCCTTTGAAGAGCGCCTCTTCCGATTCGATCGAATTCAGCAGGTCGCCGTTCAGGCATACGAAGCCGGGCTTCTGTTTCGGGGCGTCCTGAACGAGCAGCCGGAAGACGGAATCGCGGCCGTGGATGTCGTTCACCATCCAGAATTCCAGTTTGTTCTGGTCAGGACTGAGCGTGGTGGCGGGGTAGGGTGCATGTTTGAGGATGTCGCTGCCGTAGCCTTCGCCCAGGACGACCCGCTTGTTGCCTTCGTCGTTGAGTACGGCCTGCTGCATGATGCGGTAGCGGTAGGTTTTGCCCGGCTCGAGTCCGCTGACGCGAACCCGGTGCTGTTTGCCCAGACGCCGCCGTCCGAGATGCGAGTCGTAGTATTTGGGGCGTTCGACGGCATAGAAGTGCGTCCCGTCGTCGGGCGCCGTTTCGACCCATGCCGCTGCATCCGTCGTTGTCGTCCAGACCACGGTGAATCCGTCGTCGGTCACATTTTGGAGGTAGGGACCTCCGGCGATGCGTACGGACGGTTGGGAAAAAACCGGATTTGTAAAGAATAGCGCAAAAAAGCAAATTAATAAAAATGGCGTATTTTTCATATTGTTTCCTTTTGCCGTGCATTATTTTACAAAAATAGATAAAATCTGTCCGGTTCCAAAACGAAACCGGACAGATTTTGAAATTATCGTTAATTTATCGCAGGATAGTCGCTTTCCGCTCCTGTCGTGAAGACCGATTGCGTATATACCCGCCCGAACGGATCGGTTGCCCGGACCTCTACGGATGCTTGCGGATTTTGCAGCGTGTAGTAATAAAGGTGCGAGTTGTTCGTGCGGTCGTAGCTGCTTGCACTTCGGCCGAGTACGCCGCAGTGGTAGCCGGAGGCCCATGCGTCGCGTTTGGTCCCTGCTGCGAAAGGCAGCATCGAACCCGTTTTCGCCCCGTTTTCGTAAACGTCGATCGTCCATGCGGCGTCGGCGTTCCAGATATTGGCCACGATCTGGTCGGATGCCGTGTAGGAGAATCGGTACGGGCCTGGGAAAACTTCGTCCGCACGGTAAAGCCGTATCTGGTAATCGGCCGTGATGTCGGTGGCTTTGTAGTGCCACCTTTTGATGCCGGCGCCTGAAATGTCGTAAACGGCGTAACCGTTGGGGGTGCCGTCGGTGTTGATCGTCGAATACCACCATGCGCCGCATGCCGCACCGTGTATGTGTTCGTAGATGCTCTTGTCGGTGTAGACGTTGTTTTCGGCATAGTGCGTGTGTCCCGACATGACGTGTACCTCGGCATACCCTTCGAGCAGGGCGAGCGCCGCCTGCACGTTTTGGGCGCTGCCGCTGTTGCGCAGCGGAATGTGTACGCAGAGAATCACCATTTTTTCTTTGGGGACGAAGCTCAGGTCCTGGCGCAGCCATTCGATCTGGTCGTCGCGGAAACCGGTGCTGTAATCGTCGTGGTTGGGGAAGAGGATGTCGTCCATGGCCACGATGTGCGCGCCGCCCCGGTTGAACGAGTAGTTGACCGGACCGAACTTGTGTTCGAAGAAGCGCTGCGCCGCAATGTCATGCTCTACGGTGTAATCGGCTTTTTTTACCGAGATCACTGCATTGTCATGGTTGCCCATGACTTGGAACACCGGCATCTGCGTATTGGCCTGCGACATGGCGATCTTCATGCGGGGCATGAGGTTTATGACGTCTTTCGTGGCGCTGTTCCAGATGATGTCGCCCAGCGTGATGCCGTAGCAGGGGACTTCGGACGCTGCGGCCTGAGCTGCGATGTCGGGCACGGTTTCGGATGTGAAGCGCGCGATGTGGGTCAGCGTCTGGCATTGCGGGTCGGCGATGCAAAAGAGCCGGAAGTCGTTTTCCGCACCGCCGGGCAGCGGCCGCAGCGTGAAGTCGTAGCGCTCTTTTTCGGTAAGCTGCTGCCAGAAATAGGGTGCGCCTTCACTCATGGGTACTTCGCAGGTTTCGGGGACCGAGATGAATACATGGTAGGCATTGGCGCTGCGTGAGAGCTGATAGACGCCGTTTTCGTCGGTTGCGGCGCAGGTGAAGCCGTCGCTGACGACTACGCCCGGCAGTCGCCGCCCTCCGGTGTCGGTCACTACGCCGTAGATGTCGGTCTGTTCCCCGATCGGCGTTTTGACCGGAATCTGATCGTCGTCCGAGCAGCTTGCGCTGAAGAGCAGGGCGAGGAGGGTAAATAAGGATATGAATCGTTTCATTGCAGTTCGTTTGATTTGTGTTACGTGTCGTTTCCCCAGCCGGAATTTGCGGTTCCGGTCCGGAGCGGCTATTGCCAGTAATAGTTCTGTCCCAGCGCCGGGTTGATGTCCAGCGCCGTCTTCGGGACGGGGCGCAGGTAGCGTTTGTCCTCGAAGTTGCGGGTGAGGTTGTACAGCAGGCGTCCGCTGGTGCCGTTTTCAAGTTCGTAGGTACTGCCGAGTTCAATGTAGGTTACTCCGTTTTCGTTGCCGGGCGCACTGCCTGCCGGGATTACGCAGATGTCGTTGATGCCGTCGCCGTTGAGGTCGTAGGCCGTATCCAGCGCCGGAATGTATATACCGTACCACTGTTTGTTCAGCAGGTCGCCCAAATGCCAGCGCATCAGGTCGTCGTACCGCAGGTTTTCGAGCAGCAGCTCGATTGCGCGTTCGCGGCGGATTTCCAGCAGGTCGCAGTCGCTGATTCCGTAATACTCCTTCAGATAGGCGTCGGCTGTCGTGGGCCGCTTGCCGTTTACGCCTGCGCGTTCGCGCAGCGGTTTGATCGTCCTGTCCCATACAGTCTGGTCGAATTCGCCCAGTTCGGCTTTGGCCTCGGCGTAGTTGAGCAGCGCTTCGGCATAGCGGATGATCGGCAGGGAATTATAGGACGTACTCGAAGATTCGTATGATTTGTCGTCGAGATTGTATTTGATTACCTGATAACCGGTGAGCGTCAGCGAGAAGTCCGGCGCCGTCTGGGTCGGTGTGCCGGCTACGAGTTTGCTGTACCCCGGGACGATGATGCATTGGCGGAGACGGTAATCGCGGTTCTGGATCTCTTTGGTAAATTCCGTGGTTTTGTATGCGGAGTTGCTTTCCGTGTAGCGCGAGCCGTCGAGGTTGAGGTACGTGTTCACGAAGTCTTGATCGAGCGACCAGCGCTGTCCGTAGGTACTCGATGTATAGCGCCATGTCAGGTCGTGGAACTTCAGCAGGTCGGTGCTGGTTTCCCGGCCCCAAATGATCTCCGTGCGATCGAGTTTCTCCTGCGTAAAGAGCGAACGGTACTGCGTTTGTACATTTGCCGGGTTGTTTGGAATCGAGTAGATTCCGGCGGCCATCAGTTCTTCGCAGGCATCGGCGCATGCGCGCAGGAACCGCTCCGAGGCCCCGGCGTCCTGCCATGCCCTGCCCGTCGAGGGGTCCGTTGCGTGATATTTGCGGTAGGTGCCTTCGAACAGGCATACGCGCGCCTTGAACGCCAGTGCGATGTAGCGGTTGATGCGTGCGCTGCCGAGCCAGTCGTTCGAGGCGTAACAGTGTTTGCAGGCGAAATCGAGATCCTCCAGTACTTTGTCCATGACGTATTCGCGGCTGTCGCGGGTCTTGTAGAGCTGCGCTTCGTCTTCGGCGTCGATGGGTTCGTCATACCACGGTACGGCGCCGAACGTCTTGACCTTTGAGAAATACTGCCATGCCCGCCAGAAGCGACCGGTGCCTTCGTAATGGTTGAACGCCTCCTCGGAAATGCCTTTCACTTCGCGCATGTGCAGCAGGAAGTAGTTGATATTGTAGATGGGCTTCCAGTTGCTTTTGGTCCAACTGCCCTGCTGTGCGGGAGTCCACGAGGTCGTGGTCAGGAATTCGGTCGATGCGCGGGTCGCTATGATGTCCGAGTAACCGTCGCCGTATCCCAGCGTTGCGAAGCTGGGCGTGTAGCTTTCGAGAAATCCGTTGGTGTAGGTCAGCAGAGAACTTTCGTCTTGGAAATACTCACCCGATCCGATTTTCGAAATCGGCTCGCGGGTGAGGAAATCCTCGCACGAGATCAATCCCATGCATGCTGCGAGTAATATGTAAAATGTTCTTTTCATCTTGCGTCGATTTAGAATGTTAATGTCAGGCCGATGGTGTAGGAACGCATGACGGGATAGCCGTCGCCGTCGCCCGAGTTATCGGCGCCGGCGGTGGACTTGATGTCCGCGTCGCCCGCGTAGATGCCTTCCGGGTCGTAGTTCTTCGCATACTTCTTCAGGGGTGAGAAAGTCAGCAGGTTTTCGCCCGAAACATAGATTTTGAGAGCCTGTAGTCCGATTTTGCGCAGCAGCTCTTTCGGGAAGTTGTAGTCCAGGGTCAGGTTTTTCAGGCGGATGTACGACGCATCCTGCAGGTAACGGGTGTTGGGCTGCGAGAGGATGTTGCCTGCGCCCTGCGCCGAATAGCCGACCAGACGCGGCCAATAGGCATCGCGGTTGGTCTCCGACCAGCGGTTGCCGTGCCACGGCAGGGCCATGCTGTAGGGGCGTCCGTATTGTCCCCAGAAATAACCCGATTCCTTGGCCGGGTACCAGTCGCGCTTGCCGACGCCCTGCCACATCATGCTCAGGCCGATGCCGTTCCAGCGTATGCCGCCTTGAATGCTGTAACAGTAGCGGGGCGACGTGTTGCCGATTTTCACCAGATCGCCGTGGTTGTAGATCGTGTTGTTGCCGTTGGTAATGGCGCCGTCGCCGTCGAGGTCCTCGTATTTGGGATCGCCGGCCGACCAGACGACCTTGTTGTTGTCGAACTGCGAATAGTCGGCGTAGGTGCGGGCTTCCTCGTCGCTCTGGAACAGTCCCCGACATTTGTAGCCCCATATTTCGCCCATGGTCATACCCTCATAGTAGTTGGTCGTGTAATTGGTGGGCAGGGTTCCTGTCTTGCTGGTGTAGCGGGTGATTTTGCTCCGGCTGTCCCATACGGCGACTTTCAGGTTGTAGCTCAGGTCTTTGCCGCCGGCTTTGCGCGTGTCGCGCCACGAGATGCTGGCCTCCCAGCCGTCGGTGCGCATGTCCGCGTAATTGCCTTTGGGCGCGTCGTTGCCGTATACGGCCGGCAGTTCGGGGCCGAGTACGTACATGTCCGTCGTGTTTTTCCGGTAGATGTCGGCCGAGAAGTTAAGGCGGCCGTTGAAGGCTTCGAAGTCGAGTCCAAGGTCGTAGGTTGTGGCTTTCTCCCATGTCAGGCCGTCGGGAATGGGGGATGGCGCCGAAGTGTAGTTCAGCAGCGCGCCGTTACTGACCAGCGACGAACGCGAAATATCCATCGTCGAGAGGTAGGCGTAGGCATTGCTGATAAGTCCGTTTCCGGAGCTTCCGACCGAGAGACGGAGTTTCAGGT
>CAKVKI010000120.1 GCA_934754975.1 uncultured Alistipes sp.
CGATCACCACGTTCGAGTAGATGTTGTCGCTGTTGCGCGGGTAGGGCATGCAGATGCTGGCGACGTTCGAGGTGTAGATCAGTCCGCCGGCGGTATAGGTGTGCTGGATTTCGAAGATCGATTCGGGCGTGTTCTTCATCCGGAACGGGATGTCCGAAACCGGATAGGCCGAAAGGTCGTCGCCGTAGATCTGTTCCAGCACGGCAATGGCTTCGAGGGCCTTGTCGTAATCCTTGTTCCACATGGCGAGTTTGGCGATGAGCATATGGCCCATGGCGGCTCCGGCACGGTTGCCTGCGGCTTCGCTCGTGCGCACGAGGGGCAGTGCGCCCAGGCACGATTCTAGGTCCTCGATCAGCGCCGTGCGGGTCGCCTCGGCCGACATGCGCGGCAGTTTGGCCACGCGGTCGAGCGCTTCGTGGTCGGAGACGTCGTCCGTGTAGAAGGGCACGTCGCCGAAGAAACTCGTCAGCAGGTAGTAGTAGAACGCGCGCAGCACCTTGGCTTCGGCCACGAGGCTGTTGCGATCCTTTTCGTCGATCGGCGAGTTTTCGATGCCGGTCACGGCCATGTTGCAGTACATGACGCCGCGGTAGCCGTACGTCCACATGTCGGCGCCGAAGCGGGGCTGCGAGGGCGAGATGTCGAGCTGCGCATCCTGCGTTCCCGACGCGATGTACATCAGGTCGGTGACGCCTTCGGTGGCGATCATCATTTTGTAGGTGTAGAGGTTTTTCAGGGGTATATAACACGAGTTCACCGCCGACTGACACTGGGTCTTGGTCTTGTAGAAGTCGCCGGGGGTCGAGAACCCTTCGGTGTCCTCCTGGAGTGAACACGACGCCGTGATCCACGCCGTGAGTATCAACAAGATGTATTTAGTTTTCATAATGTTCTCGGATTACGGTTAATAACGCAGCTGTATGCTGAACACGATGGTGCGCGGTTTGGGGTATGCGCCCAGATCGACGCGCCGCAGCGCCGAATCGCCGCTGTCGGTCGAAACGTCGGGGTCGAAGCCGTTGTACTTCTTCCAGATGTGGAGGTTTTCGGCGCTCAGGTTCAGTGTGATGTCGCGGATGAACTTCGAACGTTTGCTCAGGTCGAACGTGTAGCCTACCGTGATGTTCTTCAGACGGATGTACGATGCGTCGTAGATCATCAGGTCGCTCGGCACATGCGCGTCCACCGCACCGGCGCGCGGCAGGTTCGACTGCGGATTGCGCACGGGGTGCCACGCTTCGAGCATGTAGCGGTACTGGTTCGACATCGTACTGCCGGCCATGTAAAGCTCCGAATAGTTGTAGATCTTGCCGCCGAGCGAATAGGTGAAGTAAACTCCGACGTTGAGCCTGCCGAAGCGGAAGTTGTTCTGCAGACCGCCGTACAGGTCGGGATCGGCGCTGCCCTGGTAAACCAGGTCGTCGTTGTTGAGCGAGCCGTCGTTGTTGATGTCGTAGTAGCGGGGCATGCCCAGCGCGGCTTTGCGCGACGCTTCGTCGCTGTTGATCGCCAGCGCCGAAACATAGGTGTTCGTCACGCTGTTGCGTTCGAACTCCTCGACGCTCTTCCACGTGCCCCCGTACTTGAATCCCCACAGGGCGTTGAGCGGATAGCCCTTGACGTAACCGTACATCATGTAGGGATTGTTGCCGGGCGACGAGAGCGCCGTGACGAAATCTTCGCTGCCGATGTCGTCCACGTTCTGTTTGTTGCGGGCGATGGTGAGGTTGGTCGTCCACGAGAACTTCGGACGGACGATATTGCGGCTCTCGATGCTCAGCTCGACGCCTTTGTTCGAAGTTTTGCCGATATTGGCGTAACGGCTGGTGTAACCCGTCGCCGAAGCGGTCTGCACCGTGAGCAGCAGGTCGCGCGTCTTGGAGATGTAGCCTTCGGCCGTAATTATCAGGCGGTTGTTGAAGAACGCCAGGTCGAGCGCCGCGTTGTAGAGGTCGGTCTTCTCCCACGTCAGGTTGGGGCTGGCCAGACGGCTGCGGTAGTAGGCGCCCGGCTGCATGCCGTCGAACAGGTAGCCGCTCGTGGTGCTGGACATGGCCGCCAGCGAACGATAGGCCGAAATGGCGTCGTTGCCCGTGCGTCCGGCGCTCAGGCGGAGCGACAGTTCGTCGATCCAGCGCACCTCTTTCATGAAATTCTCCTTGGCGGCGTTCCATTTGAGGGCCACCGAGGGGAAGAAGCCCCACTTGTTGTTGGCGGCGAAATTCGATGAACCGTCGTAACGTCCCGTAACGGTGAGGTAATAACGCTGTTTGTAGTTGTAGTTGAAGCGGGCCAGCAGCGACATTTTCGTCCGCTTGGTCAGCCCCGTGCCGGCCGAGTAGGTCTCCTTGTCGGTCACGGCGTTCATGTTGTTCCACAGCACGTCGTCGTCCATGTAGCCCTGTCCGCTGAGCGTGAAGTTGTTGCTCTTGTAACGGTAGGCGGTGAATCCGGCCAGCGCGTCGATGTTGTGGCCGCTTTTGGTTTCGAGCTTGTAGCTGAGGGTGTTTTCGCTCGAAAGGCTGAATTCGTGGAATTCGGCGCGGTAGGCCTCGCCGCCTTCGCCCTCGTTCTTGGCGGGAAGCGATCCCGGATAGTAACGGTAGGTGTGGCGCTGGAACGAATAGTAGGAGTTTTGGCTGCGTAGCTGCAGCCCCTTGGCCAGCGCGACTTCCAGATAGGCCGTATGGTTGAGCGAGGTGCGCTCGATGGAGTAGGTGTTCTGGTCGATCGTCGCGCGCGGGGTATTGATCCGCTGGCCGTTGCCCCACAGCGGGTTGTAGTTCTCCTGCGGGTCGATGTGCGGCGAGAGGTACATGGCCGCGCGGTAGTAGGCCGTACCGCCGATTTCAGCGAGATTCTGGGCGTTGTCGCGCCAGGTGTAACTGCCGCGGTAGCCTACTTTCAGCCATTTGAAAAGCTGGTGGTCGAGGTTCAGACGTCCCGTGATGCGCTGCAGACCGCTGTTGTCGATGATACCCTGCGAATCGTTGTAACCCAGCGATGCGTAGTAGCTGCTCTTTTTCACACGGCCCGAAATCGAGAGCGAATAGTTCTGGTAAGGCGCCGTGCGGGTGATTTCGCCGATCCAATCGGTGCCCTTGCCCAGCGAAAAGGGGTCTTTGAAGGGGTATCTCGACTGAGGCGTGCCCTCGCCGATGTCCTCGTAGCCGCTCTGGGTGCTGAAATAGGCGAAGTCGTTGCGGTAGAGCGCGAACTCCGTGGCGTTCATCACGTCGAGCTTGCGGGGAAGCTGCGAGAATCCGATGTCGGCCTTGAGCGTGATCGACGGTTTGGAGCCGGTCTGGTTACCCCCCCCCCTTGGTCGTTACGATGATTACGCCGTTAGAGCCCCGCGATCCGTAGATCGCCGTCGATGAGGCGTCCTTGAGGATCGTGACCGATTCGATGTCGGCCATGTTCAGGTCGTTGAGGTCGCTGACGGCATCCATCACGCCGTCCACCACGATCAGCGGCTCGTTCGAGGCCGAGATCGAGCGCGTACCGCGGATACGGATCGAAGTCGTGGCGCCCGGTTCGCCCGTGGTGGACATGATGTCGGCGCCGGCGACGCGGCCCTGCAGCGCCTGGTCCACCGACAGCACCGGGAGGTCCTTTACGTCGGAGATTTTGATGTTGGCCACCGAACCCGTGGCGTCGCTCTTCTTCACCGTGCCGTAGCCGATGACGACCACTTCGTCCACGGCCATCGCCTTCGAAGGCTGGAGCGTGACGTCGAGCGTGGTCTGCCCGCCGACGGAGACGGCCTGCTTTTCATAACCGAGGTACTGGAATTCGAGGATTTCGCCGTTGCGGACCTGCAGCGTATAGCCGCCCGTCGCCGAGGTGGTCGTGCCGCGCTGCGTGCCGACGACGATCACCGTGGCGCCGGTCACCGGTGCGCCGTTTTCGTCGGTTACGGTTCCCGTCAGCTTGTGCATCGGCATCGAACTCTGGTCGCTGCGGCGGGCCGTCAGGATCACCTTGTTGTTCGATACCTGCACATTGACTTCGGGCAGGCATTCGCGGACGATGGATTCGATCGGGCGGTCCTTGGCATGTACGGTCACGACGCGCTTGAGGTCGATGTCGGCATTGCTGTAGGCGAACGTATAGACGCCCTGCCGCTCGATGCGGCTGAATAATTCGTTGATCGTAATTTCCTTTGCGTTGATGCTGACGGGCGGGTTTTGCGCCCGGACACCGGCTGCGGTCAGCAGCGTGAATAACAGTGTCAGCAAAAAGAATCTTCCGGGCGGAAGTGGAATAATCCCTTTTCCGCCGGATTTTCCGGATTTTTTCATAATTTTGTAACGATTTAAGGTTCTGTCATTTCGTAATTCGGTTACATGACGAATCACGTCGGAGTTTTAAGTCGGGGCGGATGTTGCAGCATCCGCTTTTTTTCGCGGATCACGTAGGAGGAATTCCCATAGGCTTTTCGATTTTTTAAGGTTGTCTGGATTTGGTGGTTCGGGCGGTGTGGAACGTGGCCGACTCGCCGTCGAGCGTGTATCGCAGTCCCGTGATGAGCGAGATGACCTGCAGGGTCTCTTCGAGCGATTCGTGGCGGACGTGGAACGACAGCCGGATGGTGCGGTCCACGGAGCCGTCGGTGCCGATCGGAACGTTGAACCAGCGTTCGAGGTTGGTGATGATGTCTTCGAGGGTCATGTCGAAGAAGGTCAGGTTGGGCTGTATCCAGCTGTTGTAGTTCGAGGCGTCCACCTGCTCGATCATCATGCTTCCGGTGGTTTCGTTGAAGACCAGCCGTTCGTCGGGCCGGAGCCGGACGGCCTGCTGCGAGCGCGACGTGCGGACGCAGATCGAGCCGCTGTTGAGCGTGGTCTCGGCGATGCCTTCGGCGCGCTCGTAACGGGCGTCGAACGTGGTGCCGAGCACCTCGATCTCCATGCGGTTCATATCGACGACGAAGGGATGCGACGTGTTGTGCGTCACTTCGAAATAGGCTTCGCCTTCGAGCTTCACGCGGCGTTCCTTCCGGTCGAATGTCTCGGGATAGGTCAGTCGGCTCGATGCGTTGAGCCAGACTTTCGTGCCGTCGGGCAGCTGGAATTCGCCTTTGCTCCCGCGCGCCGTCAGCAGGCGTATTTCTGCCGGGACGGCCGATGCCGAGCGTACGTAATAATATTCGCCGACGGCGAACAGCAGTACCGCGGCTGCGGCCGCGGCGTAGCGTATCCGGCGGAAAATACGTCCGCGCCGCTGCTGCGCTTCGCGCATGCGGATCGTGTGGTGGAGCCGCTGCAGCTCTTCACGGCGGTCGGCGGCCGCAGGGCCTTCCACAACGGCAGTCCACTCCTCCCTCAGCGCGGCTTCCTTCTCTTCGCCGCCGCCGGGCTGGAGCATCCAGCGGCGGAACTGCGCCTGGAGTCCGCCGGGGATGTCGTTGTGCAGGAACCTGCCGATGAGTTGCCTTATCTGTTGTCTGTCCATCGTATACGGTCTTTATCCGGGATGTGCTTTTATAGATAAGACGGCATGGCGGGGCGCAACCCCCACCCGGCAGAATCTTTTTTTCGTATTATTTTTCGGAGAACGCCTTCAGACGAAGAGGGCGAGGAGCGTCAGCAGCCGGCGCAGCTGGCTCAGGGCGGCCGTCATATGGCGTTCGACGGTTTTGACGCTGAGGTCGAGCCGCTCGGCGATCTCCTTGTTCGAAAGCTCTTCGTAACGGCTCAGGCTGAAAACCTTGCGGCGTTGTTCGGGCATGTTGTCCACGGCGATGGCGATGAGCAGGGCCAGCTCTTCGGTTTCGATTTTCTCGCTGAGCGGGGCGTCGCGCAGCTGGGCGGCCGACTTGATATGCTCCTGCATGTATTTGTCCTGCACGAGCGAGTGGGAGAAGATATCGAACACGGCGTTGCGGGCCATCGTGTAGAGATAGCTCCGCAGCGAGCGCATGTCGCCCAGTTCGCGGCGCTTTTCCCAGACGCGCAGGAAGATGTTTTGCGTAACGTCTTCCGCCTCGCCGGGGTTTTTCAGCAGCCGGAACACGAATTCCCTGACCTTGGGAGAATAGCGCAGATAGAGGGAATCGAATGCGGATTGGTCCCCTTTGGACAGAGCGGTCAGCAGTTCCTTTTCTTTTTCCGGAGTCATAGTCTCAGACAAAATTAAAGAAAAAACGGGATAAAAAAAGTATTTATCCCCCGGAAGAGTATGACGATCCGGTGAAAAACGGAATATATCGGGTTTTCGCCGCGCCCGGACGGGGCCGTGCCGCGGGCCGGGGCATGAAAAAACTTCTTCTTCCGCCTGCGCCGTATTTTGCGGGGCGGAAGAAGAAGCGTACGGATAATGCCGGGAAATTCGTGCCGACGCCGGCGGAGTCGCTGCGGCTATCTGCCGGCTGTCTTGTCCGCTTTCTTTGCTTTGCCTGCCGGTCTGCGGTCCATGACGAAACTGATGATGAACGGAATGGAGAGGAAGACCGCCGTGCCCGCGGCCACCAGCCACGTATACATGGCGGGACTGCCGACGGGCAGCTGCGAGGGCGGGAAGAAGGTGACGACGAACGAGAAAAGCACCGCGAGGAATCCGATGCCGCCGACCAGCCACATGCCTGCGTTGCCGCCCGGTATGCGGTAGCTGCGTATCAGTCCGGGCTGCGTGTAGCGCAGGCGGATGCCTGCGGCGTACATCATCATATACATCAGCAGATAGAGACCGACGGTCAGGGCGCTCAGCAGGAAGAACGCCACACTTACGTCGTTCATGACGATATAGAGCGACGACAGCAGGGTGACTATGCAGCCCTGGATGATGAGGATATTGACCTGCACGCCGTTCTTGTTGGTCTTCTGCAGGAAGCAGGGCAGCACGCCCTCCTGCGCCGTCCATAACAGGCCGCGGCTGGGGCCCGAGATCCACGACATGACTCCGGCCAGCGCGCCGAACGCTACGAGCAGGCCCATGACATTCGAGAGCCAGCCTACATGGTAATGGTCGAAGACGATCTGGAACGTGGTGAACAGTCCCGACTGGAGGTTGATCTGGTCATAGGGCGTGATGATCGCCACGGCCAGCGCGCCCAGCGTGAAAAGCCCGAACGAAATGAGCGCCGCGAGAAACATGGCGCGCGGAAACTGTGTCTGCGGCTTTTTGAGTTCGGGGGCGTGTACGGCATGCACCTCGACGCCTGCGAACAACAGCAGGATGCCCGCGAGGAAGGCGATGTCGCTCATGCCCGTAATGTGCGGGAACAGCCGCGGATGGACGTGGTGCGCGGCGTTGATATTGACGACTTGGCTGACGGTGTCCGGGATGTGTTCCAGCGCGACGGAGTTGCCTCCCGCTATCCAGACGGCGGCCATGACGATCACGACGATGCCGGGCAACACCGTGCCGATGAGGAATCCCTTGCTCGTGATGGCCGAGATGGCCGAAGTGCCGCGCAGGGTGACCAGCGTGGCGCACCAGTACATGACGATCGAAAACAGTCCGACGTAAAGTCCGTTTTGGGCCAGGTCCGGAACGCCGATCAGGTAGGCGATCGACGCTGCGGCGAAGCCGAGTACGGTGGGATACCAGACGACGTTCTGTATCCACTGCAGGAAGATGGCCGTGAAGCCCAGGTGTTTGTTGAAAGCCTCTTTGACCCAGGTGTAGACGCCGCCGCCTTTCGAGGCGAAGGCGCTGCCCAGTTCGGCGCCCACCAGCGCCGCCGGAATCAGGAACAGGAAGGTGGCGAAGAAAATGTAGAAGAACATGGTGAGTTCTTCCTGCGCCATCATCGGAAGCCCGCGCAGGCTGATGACGGCCGCCGCAGTCATCAGCGCGAGCTGCGTTGTGGTGATGTTTCTGTTTTTTGCCATAATGTGGAATTGTGGTTTACACCTGACGGCCAATCAGTTTCCGTGCCGTAACCGGGCGCGCGGGATGTCGTTTCGGACGGGTGCGTGA
>CAKVKI010000121.1 GCA_934754975.1 uncultured Alistipes sp.
TCCGACAAACAAACAAGTTCGCCGCAGGAATCTTTTCACTTATTTTTGCCGCTTCCTCCTCCGGATTTCGCGGGCGCGGCTCCGCACGGGAAACGGACCTGCGGAATTACTTCCCGCCGGCCGCCGAACCGGATTTCCGCACGCCGGGTTTCGCCTCCGCCGGTAACGTCGACAGGTGCAATTATAGCCGTTTTATATCCAAAAAAGCCCGCCCGGGAACAATTTCCCCGCAAATCGGCTATCTTTGGAAATACATACGCGAACAGCGACTAAAACGAACACCGCATGAAAGTCGGATTATTCATTCCCTGTTACATCAACGCCGTTTATCCCGGGGTGGGACGCGCGTCGTACGAACTGCTCACGCGCCTGGGCTGCGACGTGGAGTATCCCCTCGACCAGACCTGCTGCGGCCAGCCGATGGCCAACGCCGGATTCGAACGCGACGCCAAAGACCTCGCCGAACGCATGAACGCGCTTTTTGCGCAGTACGATTACGTCGTCGGCCCGTCGGCCAGCTGCGTGGTCTTCGTGCGCGAGGGCTATCCGCGCCTGCTGGACGATTATAAGGAACACGCCTGCGTCGATTCCCGCATCTGGGAGATCTGCGAATTTATCCACGACGTGGTGAAGCCGTCGAAAATCGACGCCCGCTTTCCGCACAAGGTGAGCCTGCACAACTCCTGTCACGGAGTCCGCAAAATGGGCCTTTCGTCGCCCAGCGAACTCAACGTGCCCTATATGTCCAAACTGCGCGACCTGCTGTCGCTGGTCCGGGACGTCGAGATCGCCGAACCGTCGCGCCGCGACGAGTGCTGCGGTTTCGGCGGCATGTTCTCCGTCGAGGAGAACGCCGTGTCGGTCTGCATGGGCCGAGACAAGGTCCGCGACCACATGGCCACCGGGGCCGAATACATCACGGGCGCCGACTCGTCGTGCCTGATGCACATGCAGGGAGTCATCGACCATGACAAACTCCCCGTGAAAACCATCCATGCCGTCGAAATCCTCAATTCGAAGTTATGAGTACCCATTCCAAAGCCGCAAAAAAGTTCGTCGCCGACGCCCGGCGCACGGCATGGCACGACAAGGCGCTTTTCGCCGTCCGTGAGAAGCGCGACAAAATGGCGCACACGGTTCCCGAATGGGAGGAGCTGCGCCGCATGTCGTCCGAGATCAAACGCCATACGCTGAGCCGTCTGGGCCATTACCTCGAAGAGTTCGAGCGCAACGCCGCGGCCAACGGCATGGTCGTCCACTGGGCCGAAGACGCCGACGAGATGAACGCCACGGTGTGGCGGCTGGTGCGCGAACATGGCGGAAAGAACCTCATCAAGAGCAAGTCGATGCTTTCAGAGGAGTGCGGGCTGACGCCTTACCTGCGCCGGCGGGATGTCGATGCCGTCGAGAGCGACCTCGGCGAACGGATCATGCAGCTGCTGCAACTGCCGCCGAGCCACATCGTGCTGCCCGCTATCGGCGTGCGGCGCGAGGAGGTGGGCGAGCTTTTCGAACGTGAGTTCGGCACCGAACACGGCAACAGCGACCCGACCTACCTGACTCACGAGGCGCGGCGCCAGCTGCGGCCCAAATTCCTCGGAGCCGATATTTCGATGACGGGCGTCAATTTCGCCGTGGCTTCCACCGGGGCGCTGGCCGTCTGCACCAACGAGGGCAACGCCGACATGGGCACTTCGTTCGCCGACCTGCATATCGCCATCATGGGACTCGAAAAGGTAATTCCCGACATGCAGGCTCTGGCGGTCTTCACCCGCCTGCTGGCGCGTTCGGGTACGGGACAACCCGTCACGGCCTATACGTCGCTTTACCGCAAACCCGCTCCGGGCAAACAGATACACGTCATTATCGTCGATAACGGCCGTGCCGAATGGCTCTCCGACCAGGCCCACCGCAACATGCTCAAATGCCTGCGCTGCGGCGCCTGCATGAATACCTGCCCCGTCTACCGGCGTTCGGGCGGCTATTCCTATTCGTATTTCATTCCCGGACCGCTGGGCATCAACCTTTCGATGCTGCGTTCGCCCGAACTCCACCACGGCAACGTGTCGGCCTGCTCGCTGTGCTACTCCTGCTCGGACGTATGCCCGGCGATGATCGACCTCGGCGAACAGATCTATATGTGGCGGCAGGACCTCGCGCCGATGCACCTGGCCGATCCGGTGAAGAAACTGACGGTCAAAGGCATGGACTTCGTCATGGGCGGCCGGCGACGATTCTACGGCGGCATCGCGCTGGCCCGCGTGGCGGAACTGCTTCCGCACGCCGTACTCAACAACCGGTTCAATCCGTGGAGTGCCCCCGGCCGCGACATGCCGCCGTTCGCACCCAAGACGTTCAACGCCCTCTGGAAGCAGGGCAGCATACAATCAGGTAAACAGGAAGGAAAATGAGCAGCAAAGAGAACATATTGAAACGACTCGCCGCGGCCGGGATGCCCCAATGCGCCTATCCCGACTTCGGCTTTAAATCCCAGCATTTCGACGATACGGCGGCCGTGTTCGCCGAACGGCTCGAACAGGCCGGCGGCAAAGCCGTCCGAATGGCCGCCGCAGAGACGCTCGACGACGTCGTGCGCCGCTGTTATCCCGACGCGCGGACCATCGCTTCGGCGCTGTCCGAAGTAGCGCTCGCCACCGTGAATCCCGACAAGATCGAAGACCCGCGCGAGTTGGTCGATATCGACCTGGGCGTGGTTGCGGGAGCTTTCGGCGTCGCCGAGAACGGCGCCGTGTGGATTCCGCAGGACGTGCGCCACAAGGCGCTCTATTTCGGCGTCACGGCGCTGATGATCGTCATTCCGCGCGATGCGCTGGTCGATACGATGCACCAGGCCGTCGTGCGCCCCGAAGTGGGCGATTTCGCTTACGGCTGCTTCATGTCTGGCCCCTCCAAGACGGCCGACATCGAGCAGGCGTTGGTTTTCGGCGCTCACGGCCCGATGTCCGTCACCGTCGTCCTGCGCTGATTGCCGCTGATTGCCGTTGATCGCCGCGGAGTGTGTTTAGGGCTGCTGAATGTGTTGATCGGCACTGATCGTGTTGATTGTAGTTGATCGCCGCTGAATATTGCCGATCGTTGCCTATTACAGCCGATTGCACGGTTCGCGCCGATTGCCGCGGGTTGCGCCCCGGTGCGCCGTGTCGGGCATTATTGTCCTGCATGTCTCTCGCCCTTTCCGTCCGCCGGCCGCTTTCCCGGATCAGTGTGTTTTGCCGTTTTTTCGGCGGTCTCTTTCCGTCGGGATTTTCGCGTCTCATATGCGGCCGTCCTTCCCGTCCGGCAGGTGTTTTGTCGGGATTGTGTCTGCCGGCCTTTTTCCCGAGGCTTCTCCGGCAGGATCATTCTGTCCCACGTATGGCCGTCCTTCCCGTCCGGCAGGTGTTTTCCGGGGCTTGTGTGTCCGTTTTGCCGTATTCTTTCCGGTGCCGTCAATCCGTCGGGCCTCCGGCTGGGCTGGTGCTTTTTTTGCCGGACTGTATAAACTCGTCCGTTCCGGTTCCTGCCATTGGCCTGCGGAGTTCCGGGGCTTGCTTTTCCGGCGTTGTTTTTTTACCTTTGCCGTATGACGACCGAACTTTGTGCCTACTGCGTCGAAGCGTGCGAGACTGCCCGCCGTGCAGGTGTCGCGCGCGCCGAACTCTGCGCTTCTCCCTACGAGGGCGGCACGACCCCTTCGGCTGCGGCCATACGCATGGCGCGCCGCATCGAAGGATTGCAGCTCAGCGTGATGATCCGTCCCCGCGGCGGGGATTTCCTCTATGACGACGCCGAATTCCGCCAGATGCTCGAAGAGGTGCGCTTTGCCCGCGAATGCGGCGCCGACGGCGTGGTCTTCGGCCTGCTGACGCCCGACGGACGGGTCGATACGGCGCGTACGGCGGCCCTTGTGGACGAAGCCGGGCCGATGCAGACCACCTTCCACCGGGCGTTCGACATGACGCGCGACCTTCCCGAAGCATTGGAGGAGATCGTCCGCGCCGGATGCACCCGCATCCTGACCTCCGGCGGCCGCAATACGGCGCTCGAAGGCATCGACGACCTCCGCGCGCTCGTTTCCCTGTCTGCGGGACGCATCGAGATCATGGCCGGCAGCGGCGTGAATCCGTCGAACGCGCGGCAGCTGGCCGCGGCGGGCGTCGATGCCCTCCATTTCAGCGCGCGTGGCATGCGCCCGAGCGGCATGGAGTATCGCAATCCGCAGATTTCGATGGGCGGTTGTCCCGGCGTGCCGGAGTACGCTTCGCCCTGCGCCGACGAACAGACCATCCGACAAATCCTGACCGAATTAAACCGATGAAACGCATTTTCCTCCTGCTTCTGGGATTTTCCCTCTGCGCCTGCGGCCGTTACGGCTGCGGCGTTCCCGCCGAATACGAACCCCTGCTCGACGCTGCGCTGGCCGACTGTCCGCGCGCCGACAGCCTGCGGCAGCTGTTGCGCGAAACTCCGCGCAACCGGCGCGAGGGGATGGCTTTCCTGCTTGCCTGTATGCCGCAGGGCGACCGTGATACGATGCGGCTCGACCTGCTGCGCGAGAATGTCGAATATGCCTACCGCGCACGCGCCGAGTACCCGTGGACGCGCGCACTGCCCGACTCGGTCTTCCTGAACGACGTGCTTCCCTACGCCGTCGTGGACGAGGTGCGCGACAGCTGGCGGCCCGACTTTTACGCCCGCTTCGCCCGCCGTGCGGCCGGAGCCGCGGACGTCCGCGCCGCCGTCGACTCGATCAACCGGCATATCAGCGCCGATGTCGCCGTCGAATACAACACCGCCCGCGAAAAAACCAACCAGAGCCCCGCCGAGTCGATGCGCCAGCATATGGCCTCCTGCACGGGCCTTTCGGTCCTGCTGGTCGATGCCCTGCGCGCCGCGGGCATTCCCGCGCGCTTCGCCGGGACTCCCGCCTGGCACGACGATAGGGGCAACCACAGCTGGGTCGAGGTGTGGATCGACGGCCGCTGGCATTTCACGGAGTATTATTTTCCGGGAAGACTCGATTATGCCTGGTTTTTCGCCGATGCGGGACAGGCGTCGCCCGGCGACCGTGGGCACGGCATTTTCGCTGTCTCGTTCCGGCCCACGGGCGACTGGTTTCCGATGGTGTGGAGCGAGGATTCGCGCGAGGTCCACGGCGTGAACGTCACGCAGCGTTACCGCGACCTTTATGCCGCCTATGCCGATGACCTCGCCGTGCAGGGACGGCATACGGCCGTGACCTTCATAATGTACGACAAGGCGGCGCATGCCGGGCGTTCCGATGCGCGCGTGGCGGCCAACGTCGATGTTTTCTGCGGTTCGGAGCAGATGGGCGGCGGCCGTACGGCAGGTCCCCGGCAGGACATGAACGACGCCTTGCGCTTTCTGCTGGAAAAGGGAAAAACCTATACTTTCCGCTATGAAAACTCCCGCGGTGAACCGACCGAAGTGACCGCTGCAGTGGCCGACGCTCCGCTGACCGTTACCGGTTATATGGAATAGCGGCCGCCTGTATCTGCGCCATCGGCACGGGATGTATAGGATATCCGGATTGCGCAGAGACCTAATTGCCGCCGGACGGTTGCACCCGATCTGTTGAGCGGCTTTCCAGGTTATAAATAAGAATAAACCGGACTCACAGGTCCGGTTTATTCTTTATTCGTTTTTCTTTTCCGTTGTTTCCTCCTGCCAATCGACGTCTATCGGGTCGATCACCAGACTGGGAATCGGAACCAGGTGCGTGTGGGTCCTGGCGAGCGACAGATGCAGGATAGGGTAGGGTCTTCCCGACGGATCGGCCGCGTCGCGGTCCGTAACACGAAACCCCAGCCGGGCGTAAAATTCCGCCGCCTGCCCGTTCTGCTCGTTCACATCCACCCGCCGTACGCCGCAATGCGCGACGACATGCTCCGCCAGCCGCCGTCCCAGCCCTTTGCCGCGCGCTTGCGGCGCAACGAAGAGCATTTCGAGCATATCGCCGTCGACGCCTGCGAAAGCCGTGAACTCGTCGGATTTCCCGGTGTTGCCATACGCATTCCGGATAACATATAAATCCACTGCCGGGAGCGCTTTCCCGCGCACCATTTGGCGGAAGAACGAAATATCTTTTGACGCGAGAAAGTCGTGCGTCGCCCGCACCGAGGCTTCCCAAAGTTCGGTCAGGGCGTCCAGTTCACCGGGCGACGGATTTTTCAGTCGTTCTATCGTCATGCTATATAAGTGTTACGGGCGGTTTCCGCCGGGCGAAGTTGCGGGACAGGACGGCGGCGAAAGGTGTTTCGAACGTGCGTGCGCCGAACGTACAGCCTTTGACGCAGGCGCAGCAGCGGATGCAGCGCGCCGGGTCGGTATGCAGTTCGTCGCCCCGCGCGATGGCCTGCGTGGGGCAGAGCGCGACGCAGCGGCCGCATTGGGTGCATCGTGCGGCGTCTCCCGCGGGGAGCAGTGCGACCGGATTGCGTTTCTGCCGCCTGCGGTACCCCAGCACGAAACGGATGAACCGCAGTTTGGACAGCAGCGGCGTATGCGGCTCGCGGAGTTTTGCGGCGTCGATCGGTCGGGTCTCTCCGTGCGCCAGTTTTTCGCCGATGCGCGCTCCGAAAGCGGTCGCTTCGGCGAGGTCCTGCGCATCGGGACGCCCTTCGGCGATCGGCGTGCCGGGCGTGCTGTACGAGTGTTCGCCCACGAAAGCCCCGGCCGCCACGGGAACGAAACCCCGCTCGGCGACGAACGCCGCCAACTGTGCGGCCGCCGTCCCGAAAGCCCGGTTGCCGTAGACCGCCAGCACTACGGCCGGCGTTCCCTCGCCGCGAATCTCCCGCAGCCTTTCCAATGCCGCATGCGCCACGCGGCCCCCGTAAACCGGCACGGCGAATACCGCCGCCGCATCGGCCGGCAGGGTGACGGATTTTCCTGCCGCATGCGTCAGGTCTATTGCCGTGAACGGCTTTGCCGCGCTGCCGTTTCCGGCTTTGCCTGTTCCGGTGCCGGTTCCGGCATCCATACCGCCCTCAGGGGGGACCAGATCGGCTGCAACGGCACCCGCTGCACCCGCCGTATTTTCCGCGGCATTGCAGGTCCCGCCGCGCCGGGCCAATCCCTGCGCGACGGCCGCGGCGACTCTCTTCGAAGTTCCCGTCGGTGAAAAAACGACGGTATAAACAGTTGTCGGATTCATAGCTTCCATGTTGTGCGTTATGCAAAGGTAATCAAAATCGCCTGTCCGCAGGTATCCGGCTGTTGCAAATTCCGGAAATAAATGGTATATTGGCTCTGCACAACCCAAATCCGCTTGCCATGAAAATCAAAACTTTCGAGATCGGCTTTGCGCCCGGACGGCGTGAGCTTGACGAAGATGTCGTAAACGCTTTCCTCTCCGGGGTCGAAGTCGCCTGTGTCGAATCCGCCGTCCTGTCCGATCGTAACGTCTGGGCTTTGGCCGTTATGTATGAAGAGCGGACTAAAGACAAACCGTCGGCCCGGAAGTCGGACAAAATCTCTTTCGAGAAGGGCTGCGACCTCAGCGAAGAGGAGCAGGAGCGTTTCGAAACCCTGCGGCTCTGGCGCAACGAACGCGCCCGGGATCTGGGGTGCGAGGCTTTTATGGTCGCCAGTAACAACGACCTGCTCTCCGTGGCCAAATGCCCTGTCGAAGCCCCGGACGACCTGCTGAAGATCAAAGGTTTCGGTCCCCGGAAGGTCGAGTTGTACGGCGAGGAGATCGTCGCCCTGCTCAATTCGATCTGATATTTGCACTTTTTGCAGTCCCGCCGGCCGGAAAATTGCATTCCGGATTCTGAAAAATATTTTTTATATTTGCACGTAAACCTCTAAATTTCAGAAACGATGACTGTGAAGATCATTACCTGTGCGGCCCTGCTGCTCGCGGCATGCGGCGGCACGCAGCCGCCTAAAGAGGAGGCCAAGGC
>CAKVKI010000122.1 GCA_934754975.1 uncultured Alistipes sp.
CCAGCACATGATCCACGCCGCCGTAACCGATGTCGTAGCCCCAGCCGTCGCCGCCGATGATCCACTGCGACTTCTTCACCAGCCAGTCTTTCAGTTCGAGGATATCCTTGCAGTAATCGCAGCCGCAGGCCTCCATCATCGGAATCAGGCGCGCCGAAACCTCGGCCGACTTGGCCGACGAACCGCGCGACGCGATCCACTCCTGCATGGCGCCTTTCAGCTCGTCCGAACACTTCGTGCAGTTGGCGATCGCCTGCTCCATCGACTCCTGAATACGGTCGCGGAGTTTCTCGACGCCCAGGTGCATACCCAGGCCGAACTCGGCATTGTCCTCGAAGAGCGAGTTGGCCCATGCGGGACCCTGGCCCTTGTCGTTGGTGCAGTAGGGCGTCGAAGGAGCCGAACCCGAGTAAATCGAGGTACAGCCCGTGGCGTTGGCCACCATCATCTTATCGCCGAACAACTGCGAAATAGCTTTGATATAGGGAGTCTCGCCGCAGCCTGCACAGGCGCCCGAGAACTCGAACAGCGGTTGTGCGAACTGCAGGTTCTTGACGCTTTTGGTCTTGTCCACGACCTGCTTGTAGCCGATGCTCCTGACGATATAATCCCAATTCTTCTGCTGGGGCATCTGCGATTCGAGCGGTTTCATCACCAGCGCCTTCTCCTTGGCGGGGCAGACGTCCACGCAGTTGCTGCAGCCCGTACAGTCGAGCGGCGAAATCTGGATGCGGAACTTGTAATCCTTGGTCTCGCCCAGCCCCTGCTTCCACTCCACGCCCGAAGCGGCGGCTTCGGCCTCCGTTGCCAGGAACGGGCGGATCACGGCGTGCGGGCAGACATAGGCGCACTGGTTGCACTGGATACAGTTCTCGATCTTCCACTCGGGAACGTTCACGGCGATGCCGCGCTTCTCGTAAGCGGCCGTACCGTTCTCCCACGTACCGTCCTCACGGCCCGCAAAAGCCGATACGGGCAGGTCGTCGCCCTTCAGTCCGTTGATCGGCTCGACGATCTTGCGCACGAATTCGGGATACGAAGCATCCGAAACGTGTGCGAAGCCCTTGTCCTCGATCCCGGCCCACTGGGCGGGAACCTCGACCTTCACGACGGCGTCGCCGCCGGCATCCACGGCCGCATAGTTCATATTGACGATATCCTCGCCCTTCATGCCGTAGGACTTCAGGATAGCCTTCTTCATCTGCTCGACGGCCTTGTCGAACGGAATGACGTTGGCGATCTTGAAGAACGCCGACTGCATGATCGTATTGGTGCGCGAACCCAGGCCGAGTTCAGCGGCGATCTTCGTGGCGTTGATGATATAGAAGTTGATCTTGTTCTTGGCAAGGTAAGCCTTCATGTGCGCGGGCAGCGTCTCGCAGGTCGTAGCGGCGTCATGCACCGAGTTGAGCAGGAACGAACCGCCGGCTTTCAGGCCCTTCAGCACGTCGTACTTGTCCACGTACGAAGGCACATGGCAGGCCACGAAGTCGGGCGTCGTGACCAGATAGGGCGACGTGATGGGCAGGTCGCCGAAACGCAGGTGCGACGAGGTGTAACCGCCCGACTTCTTCGAGTCGTAGGAGAAGTAAGCCTGGCAGTATTTGTTCGTCGTGCCGCCGATGATCTTGATCGAGTTCTTGTTGGCGCCCACCGTACCGTCGGCGCCCAGGCCGAAGAACAACGCTTCGAACGTGCCGGGCTTGGCCAGCGAGATCTCCTCGCCGACGGGCAGCGAACGGAACGTCACGTCGTCCACGATACCCACCGTGAACTGGTTCTTGGGTTCGTTGGCTCCGAGGTTCGCGAACACGGCCAGCATCTGCGCCGGCGTAGTGTCCTTCGACGAAAGACCGTAACGGCCCCCGATGATGAGCGGTTTGTCCTTGCACGGGCAGGTGGCGAAAGCCTCCACCACGTCGAGGTAGAGCGGATCGCCGTTGGCTCCCGGCTCCTTGGTGCGGTCCAGCACACAGATGCGCTTCACGCTTCCGGGCAGCACCTCCATCATGTATTTCACCGAGAAAGGACGGTAGAGGTGAACGGTTACCACGCCCACCTTTCCGCCTTTGGCGTTCAGGTAATCGACCGTCTCCTTGAGGGTCTCGGTCACCGAACCCATCGCGATCACGATGTTCTCGGCGTCTGCGGCTCCGTAATATACGAACGGCTTGTACTCGCGGCCGGTGATTTTCGAAATCTCGCGCATTGCGTCGGCGACCATGTCGGGCACGGCGTCGTAGAAGCGGTTGGCGGCTTCGCGGGTCTGGAAATAGATGTCGGGATTCTGGGCCGTACCGCGCGTCACGGGGTGTTCGGGGTTTAGCGCACGCTGGCGGAACGCCTTCAGCGCGTCGCGGTCGAGCATCGCCGTCAGGGCGGCTTCGTCGATTAGTTCGATCTTCTGGATCTCATGCGAGGTGCGGAATCCGTCGAAGAAGTGCAGGAACGGTACGCGCGACTTGAGCGACACGATGTGCGCCACGCCCGCGAGGTCCATCACCTCCTGTACGGACGAAGTGGCGATCATCGCGAATCCGGTCTGGCGGGTAGCCATGACGTCCTGGTGGTCGCCGAAAATCGACAGCGACTGCGCGGCCAGCGCGCGGGCCGATACGTGGAATACGCCGGGAAGCAGTTCGCCGGCGATCTTATACATATTCGGGATCATCAGCAGCAGGCCCTGCGACGCGGTAAACGTCGAAGTGAGGGCGCCGCTCTGCAGCGAACCGTGCAGGGCGCCTGCGGCGCCCGCCTCGGACTGCATCTCGACAACTTTCACCGTTTCGCCGAAAATATTTTTACGACCCTGTGCGGCCCACTCGTCCACAAGCTCGGCCATGGTCGAGGAAGGCGTGATGGGATAAATCGCCGCAACTTCCGAGAACATGTATGCAACATGCGCTGCAGCGTAATTACCATCACAAGTGATAAATTTCTTTTCTGCCATTTTGTTAAAATTTTAGATGATATTGTGTGTTTTTCTGAATTCAGGACAGAATGCGTTGCAAAGATAACAAATCCGGCGGAAAAAACAGTTCGATTTCGGGACAAAAAATCAGGAATTTTCACCATTTCGGATGTTAGTGAAATAACACTTCGCATTGTTAATTTTTTAACACAAACCTGCGGGAAATCACGGAGTTGCAAAAACGGTTTATCCATAGCGCGTTACCCCGGCGACGCCTTTTCCGGCGCCCCGCCGCCGTGCCGCCGGACACCGGATTCCGATCCCGGAGCATGCGCCCGCCCCATATTGCGGAAAAATAGCGGGAAGCAGTCCGAATGAAGCAAAATCCGGTTTAATAAATAGGATGTTCGGACACCGTAATTGCAGATCGGGAAAATTTTTCTATTTTTGCTCCCCGTATTCGTTCTTTACATATCGTCATATGTCAACGATGTATTGGGACCCTAAAATCTGGTAAATTTTTTGCAATCCCACAATATCCGTCGTACCCAGAAGGGTGCGTGCTGTAATTTGTGGGATTAAAGGTTTACCAGAGCCATGGGTCCGCAGTTTCGGCAGCACTCTTCCCGTTTTCCTGCCGCAGCGCATCCCGATATCCGCGGCGGCAGGATTTATGGATTCACAATCCCCAAACTTCATAGTCACAGAATCCATCAAACAAATGAGGCGTCACTACTATTCCTGCCGCCGCTTTTTTACTATCTTTGCATCCATGATCGAATACAAGAAGAAAATACTGGCGAACGGACTCACGGTCATCGTCAACCGCGACCCGGTCTCGAAACTCGCCGCGGTAAACATCCTTTATAAAGTAGGCGCGCGCAACGAAAACCCCGAACGGACGGGTTTCGCGCATCTGTTCGAACACCTCATGTTCCGCGGCACGCGCGAAATCCCCAATTTCGACCTGCCGGTGCAGATGGCCTGCGGCGACAACAACGCCTTCACCAACAACGATTACACCGATTTCTACATCACCCTTCCCAAAGACAACATCGAGACGGCCCTGTGGCTCGAAAGCGACCGCATGGAGGGGCTCGACATCACGCCCGAAAAACTCGAAACCGAGAAACGCGTGGTGATCGAGGAGTTCCGCCAGCGCTACCTCAACCAGCCCTACGGCGACCAGCCGATGCTGCTGCGGGCGCTGGCCTACAAGGTCCACCCCTACCGCTGGGCGACCATCGGACTGACGCCCGAGCATATCGCCCGGGCGACGCCCGGCGACGTACAGGCCTTCTACCGCACCCACTACCGCCCCTCGAACGCGATTCTTTCGATCTCGGCCGACATCGACGAAGAGGAGATGCTCGACCTGGCCGAAAAGTGGTTCGAACCGCTCGCCAACCGCCACGCCGCATCGGCATGCATCCGCCAGGAACCGGTACAGAGTGCGCCGCGCCGCGAGGTGGTCGAGCGCGACGTACCCGCCACGACGGTTTCGCTGGCCTACCATATGGGCGGACGCACCTCGCCCGACTTCTACATCGCCGACCTGGTGTCGGACCTGCTGGCGGGCGGTGATTCGGCGCGGCTCTACACGCATCTGGTCAAGGAGCAGCGGCTGCTCTCGTCGGTGAACGCCTACATATCGGGCGACGTCGATCCCGGACTGTTCGTCTTCACGGGCCAGCTCCTGCCGGAGACGACTCCCGAGCAGGCCGAAGCCGCCTTCCTCTCCGAGATCGAAGCGCTCCAAACCGAGCCTGCGACGGATTACGAAGTCGAGAAGGTCAAAAACAAGTTCGAAGCCAACACGCTCTTCGGCGAACTGAACGTGATGAACAAGGCGATGAACCTCGGATTCTACGAGATGCTGGGCGACCTGCCGCTCGTCAACCGCGAAGTGGAGGCCTACCGGGCCGTCACCACCGACGACATCATCGACTTCAGCCGCCGCACGTTCCGTCCCGAAAACTGTTCCACCCTTATTTACAAAGCAAGCAAATGACACAACCGCCCCTGGTAATACCCGCAACCGTCGAGGTCCCGCAGGCCGAAAAGACGACCCTCGCCAACGGCGCCACGCTCTATACGCTCGCTTCGGACGACTTCGAGGTGCTGCGCATCACCTTCGTATTCCGCGCCGGATCGGCCCTGCAGCGGGTTCCCTTCTCGGCATCGACCGCGGCGAACATGCTCTCGGAAGGCACGCGCGACATGACGGCGCAGCAGATCGCCGAGCAGCTCGACTACTACGGCTCCTATTTCGACGTCAATATCGACCGGGATTGCGCCTACATCAGTTTCTGCACGCTCTCCAAATTCTTCGCGCAGACGCTGGCCGTGGCCGAGCAGATACTTCTGCATCCGACTTTCCCCGAAGAGGAGCTGCGTACCTACTGCGCCAAACGCAAACAGCGGCTGGCCATCGAGCGCACGAAAGTGGACGTCGAAGCCCGCGAGGCGTTCGCCCGGGCGATGTTCGGTCCCGAACACCCCTACGGCATTTCGGCCGACGAAAACGATTACGACCGCCTGACGCAGGCCGACGTCGCGGAATTCTATGCCCGCCACTACACGGCCGCCAACGGCTTCGTGGTGTGCAGCGGACGCATCGGCGAGCGGGAACGGGAAGCCGTGGCCGCCCTCGCGGAACAGCTGCCGCAGTCGGCGCCCGAAGCCGGCACGCAGTTTCCGGCGCCCGTGACCCAGCATGAAGCCTTCGTCGAACACCCCGGGGCCGTGCAGTCTTCGATCCGCATCGGGCGCATGCTCTTTCCGCGCCAGCATCCCGACTTCCTGGGCATGCAGGTCGTGGCGTCGGCGCTGGGCGGCTATTTCGGATCGCGCCTGATGCAGAATCTGCGCGAACGGCACGGCTACACATACGGCGTGGTGGCCGCCATGGTCAATTTCGAGCAGGCGGGTTACTTCGCCGTCGCAACGCAGGTCGGCACGGACGTCACGCGCGAGGCCCTGCGTGAGATCTACGCCGAAATCGAACGGTTGCGCACCGAACCGATGTCCGGCGAGGAGCTTTCGCTGGTCAAGAATATCATGATCGGCGAGATGATGCGCATCCTCGACGGTCCGTTCGGCATCGCCGACGTCACGATCGAAAACATCCTCTGCGGCCGGGACCACACCGTCATCGGCGAGAACATCCGCCGCATACAGGCCATGACGCCCGCCGACGTGCAGCGTCTGGCGCGGAAATACCTCGCACGCGAGGATCTGGTAACGGTCGTCGCGGGCGACGACACGCAACAGCGCCGCACCCCGGAAGAGCGGCAGGCCCCGGAAGAGCAACACGCCACAGAGAAGAAGCAGGCTCCGGAAGGGCAACAAGCCGTTCTTCACGCCGAACAGGCAGAACGCCAATGACGCACGCCGGAATTTCACCCCGGCGGCCGCCGACAGCGCATAAACAGGATCGTAAGCGAAATCCCGGCCGACATGGCCTACGCATATAAACCAAAAGCATCCCGAAACGGGATGCTTTTTATTTCAGCGCAGGCATATGCCCCATCGTCTCCGAATGTCTATACCCTGTTCGCCGCGACCCAGCCGGTCAGCTCTACGAAATCGGCGACCGAAAGCTGTTCGGCGCGCTGCGTGAAGAAAGGATGCTCCGCGCCGCCGAAATTGCCGAATACCGACCGCAACGAGTTGCGGATCATCTTGCGCCGCTGGCCGAAAGAGGCCTTCACGACCTTGACGAACAATGTTTCGTCGCACCCGAGCCGCTCGACGCCGTTGCGGCGCAGGCGGATCACCGCGCTTTTGACCTTGGGCGGCGGATTGAAAACCGTTTCATTGACCGTAAAGAGGTACTCGATGTCGTACCACGCCTGCAGAAGCACCGAAAGAATGCCGTACTCCTTCGATCCGGGAGGTTCGGCAAGCCGCACGGCGACCTCCTTCTGGATCATGCCGACGCACTCGGGCACCAGATCGCGGTTCTCCAGCACCTTGAAAAATATCTGCGAAGAGATATTATAGGGAAAATTGCCGATGATCTTCAGTCCGTCGGGAAACCGTTCGCGCAGGTTCATCCTCAGGAAGTCGCCTTCGATCAGACGCGGCGTAAATTCAGGGTAATGCGCATGCAGGTATTCGACGCTTTCCGGGTCGATCTCAGCTCCGTAGGTGACGATATCGCCGCGCCTGAGCAGAAACTGCGTCAGCACGCCCATGCCGCACCCCACTTCCAGCACGTCGCACCGTCCGGCGGCTTTCGTACCCGGCGCGACATCCGGTGCGACATCCGGCGCGGCCGCAATTTCCGGCATCCCGGCAGCGGCACCGCCTGCGGCGACTCCATCGGGTTCCATCGCCTCACCGCCCTCGGCGCCATTTCCGGCGTTCCGCTTCACAGCGGCTGTTCCGGCCGCATCCGGTCCGCCGGCGACTGCCGGGGAAACGATCTCCCCGCCCGAAAGCGAGTCGCATATTTTGCGCGCAATATTCAGATCGACCAGAAAATGCTGGCCCAGCGCTTTTTTAGCCCTTACTTCACTCATCTTCTTTCAGCAATTCATAATAACAGCCGTCCACGAACGTTCCGTTCTTGAAAAAAGCGCGGCGTATCGTTCCCACGAAGCGGAATCCGGCTTTGTCCAGCACCCGCTGCGAAGCGGGATTCGAGGCGTATGCGGCGGCAAAGATACGAATTATCGGGGTATTTGCGAAAACCCACTCCGCGGCCCGCGCCACGGCGGCGGTCATAACGCCCCGCCCCCGGTACGAAGCCCCGAGCCAATAACCGATTTCGGCGTTGAACCGCTCGACATCCGTCCCCGGCACGAACCCGACGCCGCCCACGGCTTTGCCGCCGATCACAACGGCGAAATCTTCCGGCCGGGATTTGGC
>CAKVKI010000123.1 GCA_934754975.1 uncultured Alistipes sp.
GGCTCGGCGTTGGAGAATCCCGAAGGGAAGCCGTCCGCGGCAGCCGCTTCGACCCGCGCTGCGGAGACCAACGGCGTTTTCACCTTCGGGAACGGCGACGCCCTCGGCCTCTTTATGCGGGGTGCGACCTATGCCGACGTGGACAACCGCAAGGTCGTGTACACCAAACCGGGGGCCGCAGCCGGGACCTGGGCCATCGAAGGCAGTCCGATTCTGCTCAACGACCAGACGGCCGTGGTGAGCCTGGTCTATCCCCATACCGTCGGGGCGGCCTACGGCAACATCCCCTTTGCGGCCGGCGTGTACAGCCCCGACAAAGACCTGTTGTGGAAACAGCAGGATGTCTATGCCGCGGTGAACGAGGCGCAGGTCATGCAGATGAAACACGCCCTTGCACGTGTGAAATTCGTCGTCAAGTGCGACGATCCGTCCGACACATCCGTCCCCGACCGCTTTACCGGTACCGGGGCCGTGACTTCGGTGTCGATTGCCGACGCGGGTGCAGGGAGTAATGTGATCTTCGAGGACGGGGTTCTCGACCTGTCGTTCACGGCGCCCGCATCGCCCGTGCGCGGAAACCGGGCGGGGATGCTGGAGGACAAGACCGCTTTCACGCTCTCGGCGACAGGGCACACCGCCGATTTCCTGACGCTGCCCATAGCGGCGATGTCCGCGGATCTTGTGGGGCTCTATATCCGTGTCGACGGCCAGATACTGTCGACCAGCCTTCCTGCGGCCGCCCCGGCGGACAAGTGGGAGGCCGGATCGTGCTATACCTATACCGTGACCGTAAAAAACAAGGGGATCGAGGTCACCTCCTCGACCGTCGACAACTGGACCGACGGCGCTGCGGGCGGGAGCGACGTGGAGAAGCCCGCGCCGCCGGCCGTGGGTGACTATTACTACTCCGACGGCACCACGTCGAAGACGCTAAAGCCCGGCAAGACCGTCGAAGGCGTCGTCTTCTGGGTGAACGATACCGATCCGTGGCATTTCAAAGCGGCGGCGATCAAAGAAGAGCGAAAAGCGTGGAGCACGTCGTCATTCGATGTCGGCACGGGCGCTTACAGCGGCATCAGGCCGTCTTCGGTGGATGTCGATGATCCCGCCCGCCTGAACGGCAGGACCAACCGCGAGATTCTCGGACGCTGGATCGCCGATATTTCGGCAAACACGACGGGCAAGACCATCGCCGACTTCCCGGCATTCGAATACTGCGACGGCATGGGAGGAGGCAGCGGGTGGTACCTGCCTGCGATCAACGAGCTGCAGTGTCTCTGCTGTGTCAGCTACGGGGCCGATCCGGTATTATGGACATCCGGCTACTTCTCCTTTGTCGCGGATGCGGCGGCCCGGGCGGCCTTCAACGCGCTGTTTACAGCGGCGGGAGGCGACGCGTTCGGCGACGAATTACGCTTCAGCAGCACGGAGGAGGACCGCTCTTATTTCTGGAGCGTGTACTTCAGCGATGGCTACCTCGGTTTCGGGGCCGATACCGAAAAGCCCAACGAATATAAAGTTCGTTGCATCCGGGAAATCGTGCCGCTGCGCCCTGCCGTAAAGGATTACTACTATTCGGACGGCACTTTCTCGACGGAGTTCGATGCGACAAAGACCGCCGAGGGCGTCATTTTCTGGGTGGACCCCGACGATCCGATGCATTACAAGGTGATATCGAAACAGGAGACCCGAGGTACTTACTGTTGGGGCCCGAAACCCTCCGATTTCAGCGGGTCCGAATATGCCGGGATCCGGGTTGCAGCCGACACGAATGTCAACGATGACGGCCGCCAGAGCGGCAAGGCCAACCGGGAGATCGTCGGCCGCTGGCTCGACAACAACCCGGGCAAGACTATCGCCGATTTTCCCGCATTCAAATATTGCGACGATATGGGCGTGGGATGGTACGTGCCTGCACTGAACGAACTGCAGTATCTCTGGTGTGCATTGTACGGGAAGGATCCGGCTCCGTGGACAGGATCGAGGAGTGATACCGATAATGCTGCCAGTACGGTTTTCAATGGCCTGTTGACAACTATGGGAGGCGTGGTGTTAGACATATATTCTTCGGGTTTCTACTGGAGCAGTACCGAGAAAGACAATGACCAAAGCTATATCCTATTCCTTGGTGGTGAGGGGGCGTATCCCTACAATAAAGATGACGTATATACCTATCTCCGCTGTATCAAAGAGATAAACTGACCCTCCGGGGGCGGACGACAGCACCGGACGACGGGAGCCCGGCTCCCGAACGAACAAAACGATGAAAAAACAGAGCGATATAATTATGAAAAGGATTCTCTTATCCCTGCTGACCCTTGCGGCGCTGGCGTCCTGCTCGAAGGAGCCCGCGCCGACGCCCGCTGCCGGCGACGGCATCATCCGCGTCGTCGCGGGGGTGGCCGCCACCCGTGCGGTCGCCGACGCCTCGACGGGCCTCACAGGCGCCTCGTTCATCGTCGTGGAGGGCGGTGCGACAGCCCCGGCCTCCTTTGCGGGCGGAACGGCCTATACGGGCGATGTGGCGGCTGCGAGCGGCGAAGTGACCTTTACTTCCGCAAACGTTCCGGCCTACAACCTCGACGATGCGAATGCCTGGTTCGCGGCCTATGCCCCCGGCGGAGCGCTCGCGAGCGATGCAATCGAATGGCCGATCGACGGCCGGACCGACATCATGGTGACCGACGCCGTCTGGAATGCGGGCAAACGCTCGGCGCCCGTGAGTACGGGACTGAATTTCAACCACCGGCTCTCGCAGGTGGAGGTGGTCTGCCGGGCCGAAAGCGGCACGGCGGCTTCTGCGGTCCGGAGCGTCTGGGGCGAGATCACGAAGATCGAGTTCGTGGGGGCTCCCGTCACGATGAAATACGACCTGAGCGCCACCCCGGCCGTCAGCGTCTCGGGCAGCGCCGATTTCGCGCTGCTGGCCGACTACGACGGTACGGCTTTCACGCCGGTTGCAATCCCGGAAGACGACAACACCACGGCCTGCGCGGTGGCGATGCTCGCCCCGGTGGCGGCCTCCGCCGCGGAGTCCTTCCGGCTGAAAGTCACGACTTCGGGAGCGGCGGCGGCGACCCCGGTGCCGATCACGGTGGAGATTCCCGTCAGTCTCGGCGGTTCGGCAGAGCCCATGACGGCCGGCCGCAAACACACGGTGACGCTCTCGTTCAAGGCCGAGGAAAAGCTGATCGGGGTCGCCGCCACGGCTGTCGAGGAGTGGTCCGGCGGCGGGACGGGTTCGGGCGAAATCGAATTTCCCACACCGCCCCGGGTGGGCTATTATTACTATGCGGACGGCTCCACGTCGAAGACCCTGAAAAGCGGCAAGACCGCCGAAGGCATCGTCTTCTGGGTGGACAAGGATGAGCCGTGGCATTTCAAGGTGGTGTCGAAAGGGGAGTCGGGAAGCAAAGCATGGGGTCCGGAGCCCTCCGATTTCAGTGCGGCCGATTATGCCGGAATCCGGATTGCCGATCCGACGGATTTAGCCGCTTTAGCCCTTCAGAACGGCAGGACCAACCGGCAGATCGTCGGCCGCTGGATCGACAATAACGCGGGCAAAACCATCTCCGATTTTCCGGCATTCGGCTATTGCGACGACATGGGCGAGGGATGGTACCTGCCGGCGGAGAATGAGCTGCAGCAGGTCTGGTGCGCCTGGAACGGCATCGAACCGACGGTATGGTTCGGCGATACGGCGCCTGCCGGCAATGCGTCGGCCCGGACGGCTTTCGATGCGCTGCTGACGACCGCGGGAGGTTCGGCGTTCAAAGCCACGCGTACGGACCGCTACTGGAGCAGTACGGAGGGACACGACCAATATGCTCTGCTAATGTATTTTGAGACCGGCAGGAGCATATCCGACCGGAAACACTACGACTACCCTGTCCGTTGTATCCGTGAAATTTTACCCCCCCCCTCGTTGAGGGACTACTACTACTCGGACGGGAGTACGTCGAAAAAACTGGATGCCGCCAAGACCGTCGAAGGCATCGTTTTCTGGGTGGATTCCGCCGAACCGACGCATTTCAAGGTGATGGGACTGTCTGAATACTCGGGGGTATCCTGGGGTTCGCCGGCCGATATCGGCACGGGTGCCTATGCCGGTATCCGGGACGGAGTCCGGAATGTCGATGCTCCTGCCCGCCAGAGCGGCAAGACTAACCGGGAGATTCTCGGCCGCTGGCTCGCCGACCCTGAGGCCAACACGACGCGCCAGGAGATCAACCATTACGTTGCATTCAAACGTTGCGATTTGATCTCTGGGGAGTGGTATCTGCCGGCCGTGAACGAGTGGCAGTACTTTCTTTGTGTCTGCAACGGAGTCGATCCGGTAACCTGGGCGACAGAAGAGCCGGCGTCTTTTACCTTCAACCAAACGGCATGGGACGCATTCAATTTGCTGTTGACGAATGCGAGTGGTACAACGATCAAGCCTTATGCCTACTATTGGACCGCTACGGAATATGATACAACCAACGCTTACTATTCCAATTATCTCAAACTGAAGACTACGAATAAGATCAATAGCAGCAATGCCTTTTCCCGCTGCATCAAGGATGTCGAGAATTGACATCCGGCTGCGGAGTGCCGGGAGGAGGACCATCCCTTTCGGCGCGGCCCGAACGAACCCGGCCGACCCGGCCGACCCGAACGAAACTGATGAAACGATATAAAACGCATACGATGAAACACCTGCTTTTTCTGGTGCTGCCCGCGGTCCTGCTGGCAGGCTGCTCGGAGCATGATCCCGATGCGGATGCAGGTCCCGGACGGGACGGTGTGATCCGCATCGCCTCGGCGATCGAGGCCTCGGCCGAGACCCGCGCCGCGGTGACCGACGGCGACCGGCTGACCGACGTGCAGTTCCTGCGCGTGGACGTAGCGGACGACGGAGCCGTTCCGTCGGACTATTTCTCCGGAGTGACGGCCATCGGCGGCACACGTGACAATACCGGCGCCAAGTCCATTGTCTTCGACGCTCCGACACCCGCCTACAACCTCAATGACGCCCGGAGTTACTTTGTCGCCTACCATCCGAAAACGACGGTTGCATCCGGGGTCGCCGCGTGGTCGATCGACGGCAGGACCGACATTCTCGTAACCCCCGTGTGGGATGCCGGGAAGTATTCGGCTCCCAAGACCGGGGGCGGCGGTGCTGCAGGCGATCCGATGCTCTTCAGGCACCAGCTGGCGCAGCTCGAAGTAATCTGCAAAGCCTACACGGCCGACGGCACGACCGAAAGTCTCGTGCAGGCCCTATGGGGCGACATCACCTCGATCGAACTGCTCAACACGGCCTCCGAAGCGACCTACGCCTATGCCACGAATGCCGTGGCTTACAATGCACCCAAGGGGCTGCCGCTGCTCGCCGGTGCGACCTATGCCGATGCGTTCGCCCCGACGGCCGTTACCGTCAACGCCGCGGATGCCGTGACCGCCGCGGGGATGTTCGCCCCGGACGTTACGCCCGGCAGCACGGCGCGGATTCAGCTGCGGGTCAGGAGTACCGGGATTCCGGCGGGCGTCAGGATCGAGGTGCAGCTCAAAAACGCATCCGGCGTCGATGTGGGCTTCACGCGGGGCCTGAAGCATACGGTGACCCTCTCGCTGCGTGCCGGCGAGAAACAGATCGACGTGGCCGGCACCACGATTACGCCCTGGGGTGCGGGCTACGCCGGAAACAGCGAGATGGAGTTTCCCACGCCGCCGGCCGTTGGCGACTACTACTATTCGGACGGCACCACGTCGAAGAAATTGGATGTCGGCAAGACTGCCGAAGGCATCGTCTTCTGGGTCAATCCGGATAATCCGAAGCATTACAAGATGATGGCGATGGAGGAGACGCGGCGGCTGGGTTGGGGTCCGCAACCCTCCGATTTCAGCGGGGCTGGCTATGCCGCTATCCGGGTGCCCTCCGATGGAGCGGATGTCAACTTGCCCGGCCGAAAGAGCGGCAAGGCCAACCGGGAGATCGTTGGCCGCTGGATCGACGATGCGTCGGTCAACACGGGAGGCAAGACCATAGCCGATTTCCCGGCGTTCGAATATTGCGACCGGCTGGGAGCGGGTGACGGATGGTACCTGCCCGCGCTGAACGAAATGCAATATTTCGTCTGCGCCATGGCGGGTTTAGAGCCGTACTCATGGATAAACTATCCTGGCGGCAGCATGGACAGGAATGCCTGGAATGCTTTCAATGCGCGGTTTACAGCTGCGAAATGTACGGAAATCACCAATGACTCGGGCGGCTACTATTTGACTAGTACGGAGCATGATAATAATGGCGCCTGGTCGGTGAATCCCGGCGATGGCAGTACGATGAGCATAGATAAAACGGCCGCCTACTTATTTGTTCGTTGTATCCGTGAAATTCGGCCCGCTTCGCTTGCGGATTACTACTATTCCGACGGGAGTACGTCGCAAGAGCTGGATGCCGCCAAGACCGTCGAAGGCATTGTCTTCTGGATAGACCCCGCCAATCCGGATCATTTCAAGGTGATGTCACTGAGCGACATGAGAGGGGCGATAGGATGGAGCGTGAACGATGCGCAGGTCGATATCGGTATTGGCTCTTATGCCGACATCCGGGACGGAAACAGCGCCGGGGATGTCGATGCTCCGGCCCGCCGGAGCGGCAAGGCCAACCGGGAGATTCTCGGCCGCTGGCTCGCCGACAATTCGGCCAACACGGCGGGCAAGACCATTGCCGATTTTCCCATATTCCAGGCCTGCGACCAGCTGGGCGCCGGGTGGTACTTGCCTGCCGTGAACGAACTGCAGTATTTCTATTGTTCCTATAACGGCTACGATCCGACAGCATGGGCGACCGGTAATTCGCCCAATTCTCCTGATTTTACAGTTAAAGCTACATGGGATAGGCGGTTTAGTGCAGCGGGCGGCGGCAGTTTCGGTTCCGATTTGTATTATAGCTCCACGGAGTACGACAGCGGTAAAGCGTGGCTTGTGAGACTATACACCGGCGAAACGGGAAACGATATTAAATATGGCGGTTATTTAGCCCGCTGTATCAAAGAGATCGATTAACCTCCGCCCGGCCCCCGGGGGCATAATCCGGGGGGGGGCATAATCCGGGGGAGGAACTCTCCCGGCGACAGAACAAAACAAGATATACGATGAAACGAACGACGAACAAGGTTTCGGCCGCAACCGCAGCTGCATCCCCGCGCAGGGGCGCTGCGGCCTGCGGCGCAGGCCTGCACCTGCTGGCCGTCTGCGCCGCTGCGGCGCTGGCGGCCGCCTCCTGCACCGAATCCCCGGACGGGGAACTCCCGGGCGGGGAACATACGATCTCGATCCTCACGACCCTCGGCGGCGTGAACGGCGCGGATGCCGCGGTCAAAACCTCCCGGGCCCCGGTTGTGGACGGCGGGGACGATGCCCGGGCCACACTCGGCGACATGCACTTCCTGCGCCGGGACGGGGCATCGGTGCAGACCGATTTTTCGGGCGTGACGGCCCTTGCGGCTTCGCGCGACGCTTCGGGCCGTATCGTCTTTGCGCAGGGCAGCGTCCCGATGTACGACAACACCGACCTGAACGCCTGGTTCACGGCCTATTGGCCCGCGACTGCGGCGGAGGGCGCCGCGGTGACGGCGGGCGAAAAGGTCGTCTGGACCGTGGACGGCAGCCGCGACATTCTCCTGAGTACGCTTGACCCCTCGAAGTCCTTCGATGCGGGGAAATACACCGCACCCGGCACG
>CAKVKI010000124.1 GCA_934754975.1 uncultured Alistipes sp.
CATGTAACCTGCCTCGATTCCTGTACCGAATAAAATACTGCGGATCGAGTTTTCGGGAGTGTCGCCTTTAGCTTCGTATTCCCATGTGAGTTCCGTACGGACGCTCAGTATTACGGGCTTATCGTCGCCTGCCTTTACATAACCGAATGACAAATAATCGTACCCTTGGAGTTCATTTGCCTCGTTGTATATATTGGCGACAATGGTATACATGCCCGTTGCGTCGAACTGAGCTTCGATCGTTCCGGTAGTTGTTATTTCCTTGGATTCTACCTCTCCGCCCTGAATTTCGCCTGAGTACGTTGCGGCATCCGATGCGGTTGCACGACCAGTGAAGAAGGCGTATTTGACTTTGGTTACGTCTGCTCCCAGCTTTGCGCCGATTTTCACCTTGCCGTCGGCAGGTTCGCTCTTGGACAGAGCCAGCGAATAATCGTAAATCTTGGCGCCGGGAAGCAGGACGGTCATTTCGTAACGGTCGTTGCCGAACTTGAATGCGCCGTTTTCATAATTCGCCATTGATGCGACGATAGAGCCGACGGGGAAAGTGATAACGCCGTCTTCCAGTTTGCCGTAATTTTCATCGGAACCGCCGCTTGTGAAGTTTTCACTGACAGCCGATGCTATGGTGATCGAGCCGAACTCGTTGGGAGTGCCCCTGTTCACCGAAAGGCCTATTTCCTGTGCAGGTATATACACTTTTTCCGGTTTTGTAGCGTCGATGACGACATCGGCGGGCCAACTGTACTGTTTGCCTGCTCCAGAGCCGAACATAGCATCGACCAGAGTCTCGTTATAAGGATTTTCGAAACGGTAGTAACCCGGACGGTCGTCGCGTTCGAATACGCGGCACTCGCCCTGTTGAACGCTTCCGCCCTCGAAGATCAGGCCGATGAACACTTCGCTCCATTTGGCGAGCGTTTCGCCGGCAACGCCTGTTACCTGATTCCATTTCACACGGGTAACGGAGAACGAGATGCCCGTCAGCTTCTCCCCGTAAATGTAGGCATAAGCGTTGTCGGTCACCGAAATGTCGCAGGTGTAGGTCGTACCGATTGCCGCATTGGGAAACGATACGGTGAACTCCTGTTCGGTCTGGCCGGCTGCAAAACTGATCTCTTCGATAGAGAAAATCTCCGGAGCATTGCTTTTCACCTCCAGCGGAACCGTGATCTCATCGTCGCTCTTGTCCCGCATGACTTTAAAGGTCAATGTAGTCGGTTCTTCGGGGTCCAACTCTATATCTTTCGCGTTCTCCTGCGAGGGGAAGAAAACTCCCTGGCAGTTCTCCTGTTCTTGTTCGCCGGGTGTGTAGGTCGGATCGTCCGAACAGCCCGCGAGAACGAAAGCCGCAATAAGCGTATAAATTAAATATTTGATCGTTTTCATATGTTATACGTTTTTATCGTCCATAACCGGTGATTACTGGAACCACTGCGGAACCGTGCCGGAGGGATCGGGGTTGTTGGTTTCCGTGGTGATGCCGACGTTGCTCTGCGATTCGCCGCGGGTGATTACGATGTTCCAGAAAGGAGCGCGTCCCGTGGTGTTGAAACGGTAGACGCCCGGATGGTTCGTGCCTGCATAGCCGCGGGTGATGCCGGCATTGAGACGTTTGTAATCGAAGATCAGAATACCTTCGCCCCAGAACTCGACGCGCTTCTGGAAGAGCATCTCGGTCAGGAAGCTCTCAAGAGATCCCGTTTTGGACGTGCAGTCGTAGCTGCCGTCGAGAATGCGGAGTTTCATGAAGTTGTTGAGCAGAGTCCGCGCCGTACCGAGGTTGCTGTGCGCCGTGGCCTCCATCTCGATAAAATACATCTCTTCGACACGCATCAGCGGATGATCGGCACAAGCGCCGACGGCGTAATCCTTGGTTTCGCCCTGCGCCGGACGGAACTTGATTGCTTCGTAGTCCATTACTGTCTCCATGTAAGCCGTCCGGTCTCCGTTGATCTGATACTGGTAGAACTCGTCGCGCAGGGGATCGATCCACGAATGTTTGCGGAAGTCCTTGTCGTTGATCTGCTCGTAGAAACGCTTGTTGGCGCTGATATGTGCCAGAGGTGCGTATCCCCAAGATGCTTCGCTGGACATGTGTGCCGAGAAGTTCATGAGGTTGCCGGTCTGCTCCGATGCGAGGGTCGTGCCCCACATCCACGACTTGTTCGAAGAGCCGCTGTTGAATCCGGTCTTGGGATCTTCCCACTGAGCCTGGGTCAGCGGCGTGCAGCCGCTCGTTGTGATGGCTTTGCGGGCGTATTCCGCAGCCTTCGTGTAAGCGTCCGAATCGCCGGCAGCACCCATTTCGATATATGCGCGGGCATAAAGTCCGTAGACTACGCCCAACGTCGGCGACGTGTAGCTGTAGCTTACGTTTGCCAGATACTCTTCGGCCAGTTTCAGGTCATTGAGAATGAACGTGTAGATCTCGTCGTGCGATGCGCGGGGATTGTGCTTGCCTTCGTCGGGAGTGGTCAGGTTCGTCACGATCGGAACGGTCAGCCCGAGTACGCTCGAAACGTCGGTGTAATTGTTCTCCTTAGGCTCGAACAGGCGTGCCAGATCGAGATAGAACATGGCGCGGTAGGCAAGGGCCTGTCCCAGGTAACCGATCGTCTCTTCCGTCGCCGTTGCGGGATCGATCAGCGAAATGACGTCGTTGCATCCCTTGATCCATGGGTAATAGCAGTCCCAGAAATAGGCGCAGTAGATATACGTTTCACCCATGCCGCTGTTCATGGTATAGTTGTAAAAACGATTGTAATAGGGGTTGTCGCCAGCCGTGGCGACGTCTTCCAGCATGTTTTCGGTCATGATATGGATTGCCGGCATGCCGAAATCGGTATGAACGCCGTAGGTTTTGTAATAACCTGCTGTGTTGACTTTCATCATGGCGGCCGGAATACCGTTTACCATCGCTTTCAATGCGAACGGAGACTTAGCAACCTGATCCGCTGTTGCCGAGCCGCCTTCGGGAAAGGTCTCCTTGACACAGCCGCTGAGTATCGTGGCGGCCGCCAGCGTAACAACAGATATTTTTAAGATATTTTTCATATTTACCAATTTTCAACGATTAACAATTAGAACGTCAGGCTGATACCGCCCGAAATAGTGCGGATGGGCGAGTAGTTGGCGTAGTTGGTCGCACCGGTGAACGAATAACGCGGGTCGAGTCCCTTGCGGTAAGACCAGTAGAATACGTTGTCGCAGGCCAGGTAAACGCGCATGCGATCGACACCGAATTTCTGGGTGATCGTTTTGGGCAGCGTATATCCTACCTGAAGGTTCTGGATGTTGAGGTAGCTGGCATCGACCAGGAAACGGTCTGATTCCGAAGAGAAGTTCTCATCCAGATATTGCAGGCGCGGGAAGTTCGAGTCGGGATTCTCGGGTGTCCATGCCTTCAGCACGTCCTTGTGGAAGTTGCTGCCGACGGTTCCTCCCGGCGAGGCGATCGCAGCCGCATAGCCCGAGTCGTAGGTCTTGCCGCCGATCGAGTAGGTGAAATTAGCCGATATATCGACGCCGTAGAACGATACGCTCGTTCCGAAACCGCCGTAAAGAACCGGCGTGGGATCGTCGCAGATATACTGCGTCGCCTTGTTGTAATCGTCGGTCGTCTCGCGTTTTACGACGCCGTCGGCATCTTTTACGTCCGTGTACCAAAGCGGCTTGCCGGTGCTGTGATCGACGCCTGCGTATTTGGGAATATAGAACGTATACAAGGGCAGTCCTTCGGCGTAGAACTTGTTGCCGCTCAGGTAACCCTCGTACCCTTCGATCTTACGGCTCTTGTTTTCCTCGGGCAGACGTATGATCTTATTCTTATAGTGCGTCATATTGACGTTGAAGTTCCACTGTACATCCTTAGTCCGGAGCAATGTGGCCTGCAGGTCGACTTCGACGCCCGAGTTGCGCATGTCGCCGATGTTGTCGTAGTAACCCGAATATCCGAGCGATGCGGGAACCGTGAAGAAGAAGAGCATGTCCGAAGTTTTGCGGTAGAAGTACTCCGCCGAACCGGTCAGGCGTCCGCTCCAGAAGCTGAACTCGACACCGGTGTTGAAGTTCGTGTTGGTTTCCCACGTAATGTCGGGATTGCCCTTTGCCAAGAACGTTATGGCGACTTCACCTTCGTTGTTGTCGATGCTGTAACGGTCGGTATAGAGGTAGTTGTTGATGTTGTCGTTACCCTGCGAACCGATCGAAGCCTTGACTTTCAGCATATCTACCCAACTGGAATTGAACCAAGGTTCGCGGTCGATAAGCCAGCCTGCGCCGAGCGACCAGAAGTTACCCCAGCGGTGGTCGGGATGGAAGCGCGACGATGCATCGCGGCGGTAGGAACCCGATACGAAGATTTTGTTCTTGTAATCGTACTGAACGCGGCCGAAATAACCTTCATTATTGTAGGAATCACGGTAAGAACTAGCCGCTTTGCTGTCTGCGGCCGCTCCGTCCAGTTCGTCGGTGTCGGGCGAGAAGAGATTCGATTTCGAAGCGCTCAGCAGATACGATTTGCTTTCGTAGGATTCGTGACCGACCATTACGTCGATGGTATGAACCTCGGCAAATGTCTTGCTATAGGTAAGCAGCTGCTGTAAATTTATGTAGAATTCGCGCGTGTGCTGCTTGTTTACCGTACCGCCTGTGGGAGCGAACTGACCATAGAACATATTGTTGGTGTTCGTATGACGGGTTTCGTCCAGGCCTACGCCGGCGTTGAACGTGAATTTGAAGTCCTTGAGGAACGTCACTTCGGCGAAACCGCTGCCGTTGAAGGCGTTACCCTCCGAATTTTTCTTATTGAGCCAGCTGGTCTGCAGGGCATTGGAGTTGGCGCTGACCGGACGCGCGAGTCCGGCATTGCCGCCGTCGCCGTAGTCGTACATCTTCATGCCGTACTGGTCTACCATGATGTTGCCCTGACCGTCGCGGATGTAAACCGGGTAGATCGGAGCGATGGTCGATGAGAAAGCAAAAATATTGCCGACCGAACCCGACGAACCCTCGTCCGAGTTGCCGTTGTTCCAGTTGAAATTGGTATAACCGGCGTTGGCTCCGACTTTCAGCCACTTCTTGGCCTGGTAATCGGCTTTCAGACGGGCCGTGTAACGGTACATGTCCGAAGCCTGGATGATACCCTTGTTGTTCAGGTAACCGAACGAAGCGTATACCGAACTGCGGTCGGTGTTTCCCGAAATGCTGACGTTGTATTCCTGACGCAGTGAACTGCGGTAGGTTTCGTCGAGCCAGTCGTCGGGACGAATCGTGTACTCCTGACCGTCGTAGGTGATGGTGCGGCCCAGCGTGGCGTTGGGATTGACTTTGCCGTTGCGGCCGATGAAGCTCTGTCCCTGCGGAACGGTGAATACCTGATAACCCAAACCTCCCTCCGTCGCAGGACCTGCAACGTTCTGGTTGGCGAGCTGGTGCGCTTTTACATCGGACATACCACCCTTGTCGCGGTAGTAGTTATAAAGTGCGCCGTAATGGGTCTCGTAGTATTGAGCAGGATTTGTAATATAGTCGTAGGTCTGTAATGCACGGGAGTTTACACCCCATTTGGCATCGACGTTAATGACTGCAGTCTGCGACTTGGCCTTTTTGGTGGTGATCATAATTACGCCGTTGGCGCCGCGGGAGCCGTACAGGGCGTTCGAAGCGGCGTCCTTGAGGACGGTCATCGACTCGATGTCGGCCGTATTGATGTTGTTCATGTCGCCCGAATAGGGTACGCCGTCCACCACATAGAGCGGTTCCTTGCCGGCCGTGATCGAACTGACGCCGCGGATGCGGAGCGAAGGTTTCGACCCCAGGTCGCCCGACGAGGTGGTCATTTGTACGCCGGCTACCATACCTTCGAGAGCACGCGTTGCGTTCGTGTTCTGTATTTTTGCGATGTCGTCCGATTTGATTACTGCAGCCGAACCGGTAAAGGCTTCTTTTTTAGCCGTACCGAAAGCCACGACGATTACGTCGTCTATGGACTGCGTGTCTTCGTGCAGCGTAACATCGACGCGGGTTTTACCGGCGATTGCTATCTGCTGAGGACGATAACCCACAAATGTCACCGAGAGGATTCCGTGCGTGGGTGCGGAAAGTGTGAAATGTCCCGCCGTGTTGGTCGTAGTACCGATCGAAGTACCATCTACCAACACAGTAGCTCCTGCAACGGGAACCCCGTTTGCATCGGAAACTGTACCGGAGACCTGCTTGTTCTGAGCCGCTGCGAAAGCGAAAACCCCAAGAACCGCAATTAACGATAGTACAATTTTTTTTACCATAAGCGTTAATCTATTAGTTAATTTTTTAAAATAAAAAGTTCACTAGCAAAGATAAACGTTTGGTGATTCATATACAAATAAATTTTTAAAATAATTTACTAGTATTACACATGTAGAGCAGAATAATGTTTGGGGCTTACAGTTTACCCGGCAGGGTGCCGGACGAGTTACAGATTGTAATCGCCTGTTTTTGGTCTTTTAGGTGATTTTCGGGGATTTTCCCCCGGGAAAGGGGTGCAAGGGGCGGGTGACGGCGCCTAGATAAGCTTTGTTCCCGCTTCGGGCGCATCCGAAGGGGTCCAGTTACGGTAGAGAGAGTTGATTCGTTTCGACAAACGTTCCATTTCGCCGTCGAGCTGCGAGTGCGTGATGGTCGCATAAATCTGCGTGGTGCGTATATTTCTATGCCCCAGCAGTTTGCTGATAGTTTCGATGGCTACGCCCTGCGACAGGGTGATCGTCGTGGCGAACGTGTGGCGGGCCGAATGGAATGTAATCTGCTTCATAATGCCTATTTCGGACATAATCTTGTCGAGACAGGCGTTGCACCAGCCGTTGCTCGGGAGATCGAAGATTCGCTTGTCGCGGGTCATCGGCCTGTGTTTCAGCAGGATGTTATAGGGCACTTCGAACAGCCGGACATTGACTTCGGAGCCTGTTTTGCGGCGCGTCGTACTGATCCACAGTTGTTTATTCGCCTGCTGGATGTTTTCCAGCGTAAGCTCCTTGATATCAACATACGACAGGCCGGTGAAACAGCTGAAGAGAAAGGCATCCCGGATAAGTTGTAAGGTAGGAGTGTCGCCTTCGTACTGCATGAGTTTATTAATCTCGCTCATGGACAAATAATTACGCGTCACGAATTCGCTTTGCAATTTGTAATTCGCAAACAGATCCTTGTTCATATAGCCCTTGCTGCGGGCCAGCATCAGGATATGTTTGAGGGCGATCATGTAAATCCACGTCGTATTTTTCTTATGGGCGCACTCCTGCGCAATGTAGGAATGAAAGCCCGTAAGGAATTCGCGGTTGAGTTCCTTGAACATTAAATCTTTCCGGTTGTACTTGTCCCAGATGAAATCCGCCAGGTGGCGGCACACACACCTATATTTATAATAAGTGGTTTTACTGCGGCTGACACCTACCATGCGTTTGAACTCGTCGTTGTGCTGTTTGAAGAAAGCGACGATCGTCTCTTGTTTGTGATTACCACCGAAATACATCTCCTTGACCATCGCCGGGGTGACGTAAGCCTGGTCGTAAAAGAGCGTGTTGTAACATCTTTCGATGTGGAACCGGATGTTGGCCAGCTGTTCGTTGATTTGGACGGCCATGTTGCTCCGTCCCGAGA
>CAKVKI010000125.1 GCA_934754975.1 uncultured Alistipes sp.
CACGAACCGTTCGCTCCCGATGTCGAAAACCCGGATCTGGTTACGGCCGTCGTGAAGCACTTCGCCCGATACCGGGAAAAGTTCCGGAAGCTGCCGGACGAATTGCCGCAGGTGTGCCATGCCGGGATTGACCGTGATTTTCATCTCCGTATTCATTTACAGGACAAAGTTACGGCAAACGATCTGCCCGGATAGTTCATTTTGGGCGCAATATTGGTGCGTTGGACGGCAAACAGGCTTCGAATTGTCTGTTTTGTCGCTATGCGGCCCAAAAAGAGACCGCCCGGTAAGGGCGGTCTCCTGCATAGGGCGCGGCATCTCCGCTTCAGGCGGACTCCGCACCGTCGTTATTTGGTCACTCGGAAACTGTTGAGCCAGAACTGCTGGGTCACGTTGTCCACCTTGACGCACGCCAGGCGTATCTGCGTGGTCTGGTCGGCTCCGTAAACCGTCAGCGTCTTGGTCTCCCAGCCCTCGAAGCCTTCGCCCGTGGCCGTGGTGACGTTGGGCATGTAGCCGTCGAGCCGGACGGTGGTCGTGGCCACGTTTTCGGTCGCCGAGAAAGAGCCTGCTCCGATGATCTGGAAATTGACGCTCTGCTTGTTCGCGGCATTGCCCGTCAGCTCCGCCGTCAGGGTGATGTCGGCCGGGGTTGCGCCCAGCTGGGTGAACGGCAGGCTGGTGATGCCCGCTTCATAGGTTCCGGTGCCGAACTGGAGACAGAAATATTTGGCATAGACCCGGTTGTCCACCTTCTCCCAATAGCCCTTGTAGGCCTCCAGCTTGTTGGCCCAGTCCACCGAGGTGTTGGCCCACGCGAAGGTATCTTCGAAGACGGTCGTGACGGGCGTGGTTCCGGCCGGGAGGACGACGATGTCGTCCACTTCGTAGCGGGCCTTGCCGCTCTTCTCGGCGCCGTCCACCGTCGCATAGATAATCAGGCGGTCGGTGGGCTTGACGCCCGGCACTTCGAACGACACGTCGGTCCATGTCATCGGCGTCGGCGAAACGGGCGCTTCGTCGGCCGTGAAGACGATGTTCTGCGTCATTGTGTAGGCGTTCGCATAGCTCTTGAGGTTGTCATTGGTGACGCTCTCCGGCACTACGCCGACCCGTATCACCGCCTTGTCGGGCGTGAACTGCGTGCCGTCGGCGTTCGGTTCGTTCCAGTTGCCGAGGCGGAACGAGATGCGCACGTTCGCGGCCTGGCTCAGTCCGCCCAGCTTCGGCGTTACGAGGAATCCGGCCTGCGTCGAAGTTCCCAGCTTGATGTAACCCGGATATTCATACGCCCTGAGTCCGTACCAGTCGCCCAGCTGACGGTCGGCCGTGAAGGCGGGCAGGTTGGCGCCGTGCGTGTTGAAGATGTCGGCCGAGCCGCCCGTATTGGCATTGGTGAGCGCGTCCGCCTTGGCGTCGGGCTGGGTGTCCTTATTGACTGTCGCGGGCCGCAGGCCATAAGCCTTGAACATATGGTCTCCGCACCATTTCAGGCGGTCGAAGCGCATCGTGAGCAGGGCCTCCGCCGGGACGGGCTGCGCGGCCGCCGTGCGGCTTTCGAGCAGTACGTAGGGCGAATCCTCCACGCCGTCGGTCTTGCTGACGGTCCGCACGGCCAGGTGATAGGCCGTACCCGGGTTCAGGCCGCCGAATGTGAATGCCGGCGCGGGGTATTTGGCCTGCAGCGGGAATTCGGGCGACAACTGCACGGGATCGCCCTCCTTGTCGGTGAACAGGGCAGCCCGGTAGGTGTGCGACGTATTCTCGGGTTCGCTCCAGCTGAAGGTCAGCGCCGTGGGCGCCGCTTCGACCAGCGTGAGGTCCGTGGGCGAAGGCGCGTATTCGATCTGTGTGCCGTCCTGTTTTACGTCGAGCGTCGAGACCACCTCGCCGTCGATGAGGAATTCCACCGTCGCCGGGCGTTCCGCGCCCGTCTGGTTGCGGTCGGCGGTGATCGTCAGCGTCGAGGCGCCCGCATCGCCGCTTTCGGGCGCGAAGCTCAGCCAGCCGGCTTCGCTGCGCACGCTCCATGCGCCGTTCGAGGTCACCTGCACCGGCTTGCTTTCGCCCGCCGTGGCCAGTTCGAGCGATCCGGGATCGACCGTGAGTTCCGGTTCGAAGTCGCCGGGTTTCTCGGTGATGTAAATCAGCCGGAAGCGGTCGATGAACCAGCGGTTGTTGGCGTCGAGCGTCGAACCGATATAGAGCTGGGTGGCGGCCGTTGCGCCGAAGATCTCGAATTCGTGGATGCTCCACTCGTTCCAGCTTCCGACGCTGAAGGTCATCTCCGTTGCCGTGGCGTTGCCGATCGTTCCGCCGCCCAGGACGCGGATGCGAAGCTGGTCGTTGTCGGGTTTGTTGCTCATGGTCCAGCTGGCCAGCGTCAGTTCGACGGTCACGTCTTTGGCTTCGGCTCCTATGGCTTCCATCTTGGGCGAGAAGAGTCCCGCGCCGCCGTTGGCCCAGCCGCTCTTGAGGAATCCGGTCCGGCTTGCCGAGCCTGCCGAGCGCGGATAGCTGGTCGCACGTCCCGATTCTATCGTCCAGCCGTTTGCCGACGCCGGATACCCCGACCAATTGTCGATACGCGTGCCGTCCGAACCGGTCCATGCGTCGCTCTTGACGTATGCGGGGTTGTCGGCCCATGAGAAGTCGTCTTCCCAGAGTACCGTTTTAATATAGGAGATGACGTCCTCGGCGAAGGTGATCGTCTCGCCCGTCCCGTCGCCCTCTTCCAGCGCCGGGTCGTCGATGCGGTAACCCGCCGCCGTACTTTCGAAGCGGAAGAAGACCGCCGGGCAGTCCTCCTTGATGAAGAACGGAACGCGCACCATGCTCCATTTTCCGGCCTGGTCGGCCGATGCCGCCAGCGTGTACTTCACGGGGGTCCACTGGGCGCGGTCCTGACTGATGAACAGCTTCAGCTCGTCCGCCGCAGGCGCTTTCAGGTCGTTGCTCACGCCGAATGAGAAGAGGAAGTTGTAGTCGCCCTTGGTGGCGACGCTTCCCAGCGAGAACCACCCGTTTTCGCCGAGCAGGATGTTGTTGCCGCCCGACGCGCCGTCGTAGGTCGAGGAGGGCGATGCGGCGTCCACGCCGGCCCTTTCGCCGTCGTAATAAAGCTCTTCGACGCCCATGCCGTTGGTTTCCCAGCCCTGGAACTCGGTGACGGATGTCCCCGCGTTTCCGGTGCCGAAATTGTCGTTGTAGAAGTAGACCACCTCGCCCATGCCCGCCTGCGACAGGGTTACGGTCGTCGAGACGTTGCGGTTGGTGACGAGCCTCAGCTCGGCCGTGCGGGCCGCGCCGTCGTTGCGCTGCAGCGTCACGGCGAGGTCCATGTCGCCGTTTCCGGCCTTCTTCGAGAGGGTGAACCAAGGCTCTTCGAGCCCGGTCCCTTCCTCGTAGGTGACGATCCAGTAAATGTTCGACGCGATGCGGATCACCACCTCTTCGCCGTTGTAGGTCAGACCGCGCGCATTGGCGCTGTAGTAGGCCGCGTCGGTCTTCAGGTAAGCGTCGTTGAGCGTCTTGTCGTCGTCCGTGCAGGCGCCCGATACGGCGAGCAGCAGCAGCGACAGCGCTCCGAACAGATATGTTTGCAGTTTTTTCATCGTTTTGTCCTCGTATTACAGGTTTTCGATCTGTGCGGCGAACTCCTTGGGGCGCGACATCGTTTCGGTGTATTTCCTGCCGAAACGGTCGGTCACTTCGATCGTGAGCGTCGATGTCGCGCTGGTGGCGTTCACCGCGAAGATGTGGTAGTTGTTGCTCGACGTCAGCACATCGGTATAGGTGTTGTTCGAGTTCTTGTAGACGCGCGTGGCGTCGTAGGCGTACGTGTGCAGCGGGTCTTTCATGTAGACGCGCGCGGCGGGAAGCTGCACGCCGTTCTCCTTCACCGATACCGTCCATTCGGGGTCCCAGCCCCAGATGTTGATGTAAACCACGTTATTGCCGACACTTGCATAGTCGTTGCGGTCGGGGTAGTAGCGGATCATGTTGCGGATGATCGAGTTGTTGGCGAAGAAGGTCTTGACGTTGTTCATGTCGTACGTGCGCAGCTGGAAGTCGCGCGGTTCGCCGAAACCCTTGTAATACCACTCGACGTCGCCGCCCGAAAATTCATAGACGCCCATGCCGCCCGGCGCCCCGTCCTTGCATATGTGGCCGTTGCTGTAGTAGCCCGTCCACCACCACGTCGCACACGAACCGCCGGTGTTGTGTTCCGTCAGTCCGCTGCGGATCTTCATCGTCGTGTTGTTGTGCGTGTGTCCCGAGATGATATGCACGTCTGTGAAGTCGCGCAGCATTTCGTCCAGCAGGGTCGAGTGCCCGTAAGCCATCGAAGGGGTGATTTCGAGCGCCGAATTGTAGTAGAACGCCTGGCAGTGCATGCCGATGACGAGCGGCGCCGTCTTGTCTTTGACGGTCTCCAGGTCGGCCTTGAGCCATTCGAGCTGCATGTCCGTGAGCGCCGCGTTGTACGAGTGGTCGCCCGGCGTCTTGGTCGAAGCGTCGGCCCCGGCGTTGAGGTAAATCACGTTGTCCAGCATGACGAAGTGCGCCTTGCCGATGTTCAACGAGTAGTAGGTCGGGCCGAGGTTGTCCTTGTAGGGCTGCTCGGCCGCATAGTCGTCCCCGGCGTATTCGTCGTTGTCGTGGTTGCCGGGGATGTGGTACATCACCGCCGGAATCGCCGACTCCTTCAGCGTGTTCACGTAGTCGCCCATGTTGTATTTGTTCGAATTCCAGTAGAGGTCGAAGGTCATGTCGCCCACGTTCATGATGTAGACTTTCTTCGATGAGCCGGCGATGTAATCCTTGACTTCGGGCAGCACGATGTTCCGGTACTGCGAAATGTCGCCCAGCCGGTTGGCCAGGTGCATGTCGGCCAGGACGAGCAGGTCGAAGTCGTCCTGTCCGGGGGCTTCGAGCAGCTCGAAGTCCACCTGCTCGCACTCCGCTTCGCCGGGCGTCACCGGACCCCATATCTGGGGGATCGAATTTTCGGTCTGCGGCTCGTAACCCGAAGGCACGCTCACGAAGACGTAGCCGTGGTGCTTCTTCGATGCGAGGTAGTAGCAGCCCGTGTCGTCGGTGGTGGTCAGGATTTCGCCGTCCGACACGACCGCGCCCGCAACGGGCAGCGAGCCGCAGAAGACCACGCCCTTGACGTTCATGCCCTCCCGGTCGGGGATTTCGATATCGAGGCTGCGGCGGAATTTGAGGACGCCCAGCACCTGACTCGCCCCGCCGCGGCGGACGATCAGACGGTACGAACCCGTCGGAATGTCCTGCGGTACGGCGAAGGTGACGTAGGCATGGTCGATCGCCCGGAGCGTGAGCGGAATCTCTTCGCCGGTGACGATGTCGGCCAGCGCCAGCGCGTCGCCCTCGGCGAAGCCTTTGCCCTGAATGGTCAGCTCCTTGGTGGTCGAGGTGTAGAAGGTCGATCCGGGCACCAGCTGATCGCTCACCAGCCGGTCCGTCTGGGCCGTATTGACCTGCTTGTCGTCGCTGCATCCTGCGGTGAGAAGCCCCAGCGTGAGGAGCAGCGCCGTGATCCGGTATCTGAATTTACGGTTGTTCATATTCATTTCGGTTTTTCAGGTTTAAATCTCGGCGATCTGCCAGAAGCTGATGCGCGGTGCGCCGCCTTTGGCGACGGTCGTACTCTCCGTGGCGCTGCCGTTGATCATACCGTTTCCGGCGTGCCAGTTGCGCGTGACGCGGAAGCGGATGGTGAACTTCTCTTTGCCTTTCAGCTCGTCGGGCAGTTTGACGATGAACTGCTGCAGCTGGTGGCACGAGTACCAGTCGGGCGAGATGATCTCCCCGAATTTGGTATATGCCGCCAGCGGGCCGTTTTCCGCCTCGCCCCACTCCATGTCGAAGTACATCGGGCCGGTCTGCGAACTTGCCATGGCGAAGGTCAGGTAGAGGTCCTTCGACGCGTCGGGCGTGAAGTCGTTCACATGGAAGACCCAGCATTCGCCCTTGTAGCCTTCGGGCGCGTCCGAACGGTCCATCGTCGATGCGGTGCAGTCCCAGAAGTACTGACACGAGATGCAGGCGAAGATGTTGAAGTTCGAGGTGCTGTTCGACAGCGCGGGCGAGACGCTCTGCGAGCCGTCGTCCTTGACCGTCACCGTGGCCGGGGCCATGCGGGCGTAACCCCATCCCCAGTCCATCGAGATGCCGCCGGCGCCCATCTGGATCGCCGACCACATGGTCGTTGTGAGCTGTCCGCTGCCTACGCGGGGCGTCACTTTGTCGTAGGTGTTCACGTCGCCGAACGGTCCGAACTGGATCAGCGTCTTCGACATGCGCGTCGATGCGTCGGTCGAAACCCGGTTGTCCTCGTGCCGGCGCAGGCGGATGATGTAGACCTCGCCCGTCGATTGCTTGTAATACTTGGTGACGATGCCCGTCAGCGCTCCCGAACCCTCGGGCATGAGCGCCGCGAAGCGGTCGAGGAACCACGACGAGGTGTAGAGTTTGCACGTGTTGCCCTGTTCGTCGCGCAGCAGGTGGCCGTAGAAGTCGTTGCCGTCGCAGTAGGGCATGGCCGTGGCGTTGTAGGTCGCCGCGTAGGAGGGCGTCGATTCCGTATAACGCTCGTCGATGTTGCAGTAGGTGCCTGCGGGCTGTACGAACTCCACTTTCTTAAGCGTTACCAGCGTATTTTCGTAATTCGGAAGTTCGGCGACGCTCTCCAGTTCCACGGGCGCGATGCCCTGGGCCGCCTGGTCGCGCTCGAAGACCGCGTTCGAGGTGAAAGCCGTCACTTTGAGCGAGCGGGTGGTCTGGTCCGTGATGAGCTGCTGGCCCAGCAGGTGGACTTTCAGGCGCTCGTCTGGCTTGTAGGCGTTGTCGTTGGTCGAGGCGAACTCGAAGAGCAGGCCCCGGCGGCTTTCGTCCTGCAGCGTCATCTGGTTAAGCCCTAAATTGCGTTTGCTGCGGTCGCTGGTCACATAACCCTCGATCCAGACGTTGTCGGCGATCTTGTCCGCGTTGGCGTAGCGCGTGATCGCTTCGGCGATCGTCAGCTTCTCGCCGTTGTTGGGGTCCTGCGCCGAATTGAACTGCACGATCGTCAGGTCGGCATAGAGTTTCTCCATGTTGGTTCCGATCGCCCGGAAGCGTACCGTGCCCTGACGCTCGTCGCCTGCATTGGCGGCGATAATCAGTTCCTGCGAATTTTCCGTGGCTTCGCCGAAGCTGATCCATCCGGCGGCCTCCCCGACCGTTTCGGGTTTCCAGCCCACGTTGGTCTTCAGCGGCACGGTCACCGTGCCGCCCTTCGACGCCGCGGTGATGTGGTCGGAACCCATGTCCAGCCCGATCGCGGGATCGACGCCGAACTGCGACACCTCGAAAGATTTGACGACCTTGCGGCCGATGACCACATTGACCGTGCTGTAACGGGTGTAGGCCCCTGTGTTGGGCGATACGGTGACGGTGAACCGCCCGCTGTCGTCGCCCTCGTTGGGCCAGATGTCGATCCACTCTTCGTCGCCCCTGTAGGCGGGTTCGATCACCCACGGGCCCATGTTCGAATACATTTCGATGGTCAGCGCACCTCCGTTCACGGTGTAGGAG
>CAKVKI010000126.1 GCA_934754975.1 uncultured Alistipes sp.
ATCATAGGGGCCGTAGACTTAAAGTTCTTCACGTCGTCGAGATTACGGGGAAGAATTTGGTTCTGACCGGAATACACCGCACCGATACCCGTAATTTCGGCAGTCGTTGCGATATAAGGCTGATCTTTGAAGGTTGTCCAAGCATTTTTATTGAGGTATACGGCTAAGTTAGCTCCTCCGGCCGTCAGCGTACGGGTCGTATTCGCTTCGCTGTCCATCCACATACCGATGGCACTTGTCGTAGCTTCGATCGTAACGGGCATATTGAAATAATTCGAAATATCGGCGACCGAATTCACCTTGATAGGAGTTACGGCATTACCGCTCGACTGCACGATCACTTCACCGGTCCCGATTTCCGAAACCTGAGGAATCGAATTGCGGATCTGACCTTTTGCGACACCTGCCGTAAGCGTAACAAGCACTTTGTCTCCCATTTTATAGTTGCCTTCGCTCCAGAATACCGAGTTGTAAAGCGAAATACCATTTCCTCCGGTCGTAGCTCCGGGAGTCATCACGTAAAGCGTACCGAATGAAGCATTGCCAGCTTTAGGATCGCCGCAAATTACACCTTCGAAGGTATAAGTCACATTCTCGTCGATCACCTCGGCAGCAGCAGTCGCCGTGATCTTGGCCAGCAGTTCGGGAATCGTAATTGCCGTCGCACCGCCGCTTCCGCCGGTCGTTACAAACGTCTTATGATCGCCGTAAAGAATATCGCCGGTGTTCGGAGTCGCGTAGGCGCGGAAAGCGTACTGCGTCTCCTTCGTCAGGCCGGTAACGTCTACGGTCCATGTCGCAGCTTTCGTTGCGGCCGGAACTTTCACAGAGCCCGTCCAATCGGGCGTATTTCCCGTAGCGAAGACCACATACTCCACGCCGACGGCCGAATAATCGGCAATATCGGCATTGGTGATCGAACCGCCCAGCGTCACCGTCGTTTCGGCCACATTCGAAGCGTTAGCCGTCGTAACTGCGGGCGTAGCCGCGCCGCCGTTAAACGCAGCCAGATCAGCGGCATTACGGGGTGCAATCTGACCTTTGCTCTCGAATATCGTAGCGATACCCGAAATCGTACCGGTCGTCGCAACATAGGCGAAATCGAATCCGGTAGCCTTACTATTAAAATTCACGACGAAATCCGTTCCTGCTGAAGAAACCGTAACGCTGCTCATCTTTTCCGCCTCAGGCTGCCATACGCCGCCTGTAGAGGTCGTGGTATTTTCAACAGTCACGGGCATACCGAAGTAATTCTGTATAGCCGTAGGAGCAACCTTTATCGGTGTAATCGCATTATTCTGCGAAAGAACTTCGATATCGGCTTCCGTCACACCGGAGATCTGATATACCGAATTGCTGTAAAGCTGACTCTTCGCAGTGCCGGCTTTCAACGTCACCTTAATTTTATCGCCGGTCTCGAATTTACCGTCCAGATCGAAATTGTAAAGAACGATACCGTTCTTAGGTTCCGAAGAGCCGGGAGTCATCAGGTAGTTATATCCGTTGGGATAGTTATGGAACGTCTTGTCGCCGCAGACAACCGCTTCAAACGTGCGGTTCTTGTCGCTGTCAATCACGGTAGCCGTTCCGGTCATCGCATTGACGATTTCGGGAATCGTAATCGGCTCGGTAACAACGCCGCTCGTCGGAAGATCGACCTCCTGGCCGCCTGCACCTGTCGTTACGCTCAGGTCATCGACGCGTGTTCCGGCACTGCTGGCAATGCGGAGCGACAATTCGGACACGGCAGTCTTCAGCGTGAAGTTGCAGGTCACCCACTTGTATTTAGACTCACCGGCAATCGATTCGAGTTCATAAGTAACCGTCTTCCACGATCCGCCGTCGTTGCCGCTCAGCGAAAGCGTGATATCGCTCGCACCTACGGCGGCAGTCGATCCGGCCGCGGCAAATTTGATCTGGAGTTTCGTCTCGCCGGATTCCAGCTTGAGCTTGTTCACATCGAAATAGCCGTTCGAAGCGACCCAAAGGGCGTTCGGACCGGAAATAGCGTCGGTGTCGGGCGCTCCGGCTTTGCGGATACTTGCCTTATTCCCGGTATAGGTAGTCTGGGCGGTTACACCCGAACCATCGCGGAGATAATCGTTGAACTGAGCCACATCCGTATTTGCATCGACAGGATTCGTACCGAAGTTCTCAAAGAGAATATCGTTCGACACGACCTTCTGCTTTACAGTGACGGTCTTCGTATTCGTTCCGTCGGTCACGGTCAGCGTGCCGAGGGTAACCTCTGCATTCGTCTCATTGGCTTTCGATGCCGTAATCGTCACGGTGCCGTTCTGAGACCCTTTGTCGGGGTCAAACGTAAAGCCGTCGCCCGAAGCTTTGGCAACCGTCCAATCTCCGTTGCAGGTAATTGCGAAGGTTCCGGTCGAACCGGCCGCAGCATTAAGGCTGACGGTTTCGGGATCGACCGACAGAATAGGATCGTTCGAAACGAAGGCGGCCACATCCGACGGCTTGGTCGGAATCAGCTGGATATTGTTGAAGTTCTGTTCGGCGGTACCGAGCATCGGACCTGTAGCGGACTTAATATATAAGGCAGCGAAATCGGGAGCGTCGGTGGCAGTGGCCATGTAGCTCTGGACCGTCGTCGAAGAGGGACCGTCGAGTACGATTTTACGTTTGGCACCGGTAGCCCATGCCTCGCCGACATAAGTCGACTGGGGCGTAAGGTCGTTCACACGTACATATTGTCCCTGATAGTTGCCGGAATTGAACGTTGCGGAAGAAAGCGAGGGGATAACAAGCTCAACCGGGTCATCCTCCGATACGGTTACCGTCATGCCCTTCAACTCACGCAGATTCCCGAAAGGAGCGTACTCGGCGCTGGACAATTCGATGGTAACTTTCTTACCTACGGGATAGTTTACGCTGTTATCCTTGGTGAACTCCTTCGTATCGTAAAGGACTATAGCCGAATTGGGCAGTGAAATATTGTCGCCGACATAGAGCTTGCCGAAGTTGTTGCCATACTCGTTGTTGGCCAGAATGACCGCTTCGATGGATGCCTTGCTGTATCCCAGAGGAACGGTGTTGCCGCTCTCTACGCCCGCATGGGTATCCTTGATGAAAGCAACCAGTTCGCTGACTGCGCCGGCCACGGGAGCCTCACCCTGCTGAATGGTAACCGTCTTGGTGAAATAGGCGCCGTAAGAGTTCTTAAGCTGGAAACTCAGCGTTGCCGTACGGCTCTCGTTGCTTGCAGGTATCGAAAATTCGACCTCGGTCGTACCGGCCTTTCCGTCGGTCGCCGAGGGCGTCACCCAGTCTTCGCCCGACTCAAAAGTCAGTATCCAGGGACGATTGCTTTTCACCGTAACGGCAGACGGCCCTTCGGCTGCGCCCCCGGCGGAAAAGGTCAATGCTTCGGGAGCAACCTCAAGGTAAGGCATCCCGTCGTCATCGTTATCATCCACACACGATGTAAACGCCGTCGCGGCGAACACGAGCATCGTACCGAACAATAACCTCAAAAGGTTTAACTTTTTCATAGAAGAGTTGTTTAAAATTGATTAAAAACTATTATTTTATTTCTAAAAAAACTTACAATTCCTTACATAATGGTAATATTATGTCTCAAATTTAAAATTATTTTCCGGATCGTCAAAAGCCTAAACGCCTTTTTTATATTACGATTAGGTTAATTCGTAAACAACATCGCCCAATTCAAACACTATTGGAGACAAAAGCCCCGGAATATGCATTATCGTGCATATTCCGGGGCTAATAGTCTGTCAGTATCAACGAATGCGGTCGGCCGCGCGCACCATCAGTTCGTCACGGAAAACAGCACGTGCAGCGAGGTATGCAAAAAGCAGGCAAACCAACGGCAGCACGATGGCCGGTTTCAACACCTGCGTATGGAATGTCTGTTCCGAAAACACCCGGTAGCTGAGAAAGTAGTACACGCCTTCCATAACGGCCGAGCCGACGAGCAGCACCATTTCCACGACGCAGAGCCGGAGCTGGAGCAGGCGGCGCTTGAACAGGAAAATCGTAATAAACGGCAGTACGCAGGCCAGCGCCAGCACGACGCCCATATAAACCGTCGGCTGCACGGCTTCTCCGGCAGAGGTTTTCAAAGAAAATGCATACAGTCCGAACTCTCCGGTTTCACCGGCGAACCAGGCCAGCGGAGCGAAAAGCGTAACGGCCATAAGCGCCGTGACAATCAGCATGTAAAGCGTTTGGATTCGTTGTATCATAGGGTTATAAAGTTTTATCGATCAAATATTTGTTCCGGTCGGAGGAGCCGCGGTTAATAAGCTCGCCCAAAAATCCCGCCAAAAACAGCTGAACGCCGAGAATAATTGCCAGAATCGCCAAATAAAAAAGCGGCTGATCGGTAACCGCCCGCAGCGGCAGTTCGTGAACCTGTTTCCAGATTTTCGCGGCGATAATCCAAATCGTCGTGCCGCCGCCGATAAGAAACATCAGCGTCCCCAGACTACCGAAGAAATACATCGGCGAGCGGCCGAAGTGCGACATGAAGAGTACGGAAATCAGGTCGAGATAACCTTTCAGCATACGCTCGACGCCGAATTTCGAACAACCGTATTTACGGGCATGATGCTCCACCGGCTTCTCGCCGATGCGACGGAAACCGGCTTTTTTGGCCAGTATCGGAATGAAACGGTGCATCTCACCATACACTTCGATCGCCTTGACGACCTTGCGGCGGTAGGCTTTCAGGCCGCAGTTGAAATCGTGGAGCCTGATTCCCGACACGGTGCGGGCCGTCCAGTTGAAAAACTTGCTGGGCCAGCGCTTGCCGACCGGATCGTGGCGTTTCTTCTTCCAGCCCGAAACCAGATCGTATCCCTCTTCGAGGATCATCCTGCGCAACTCGGGAATCTCGTCGGGCGAATCCTGAAGATCGGCGTCCATCGTGATGACAACCTCCCCTTGCGCAGCCGCAAAACCGCAGTACAAGGCTGCGGATTTGCCGTAGTTGCGGGCGAAACTGATGCCCCGCACCGCCGGATACTGTTTTTTGAGGGATTCGACGACGCACCACGAATCATCGGACGAACCGTCGTCCACCAGAATGACTTCATAGGCATAGGCATGCTCCACGGCCACGCAGTCGATCCATGCGACCAGCTCGGGCAGCGATTCCGCTTCGTTGTAGAGCGGCACTATAACCGATATATCGAGTTTATTCATTTTCTGTTTCACAGTTCTTACTCTCCGGCCTGCGTATCGAACGGCCGCGGAGTACGCGAAAGTACGCCTGCAATGATAAGGCCGAAGACAGCCCCGAAAAGCAGGCTCACCCAGATACCGCTCCAGACAGTCGCAAGCACCGAGGGTTCCGGTGCGCCCTGGATCTGCTCCAGCGACTGGGACTTCACCGACTCCATCGACGCCGGTACGCCGCCGCCCATCGCCATCATATCTGTCAGGGCTTCGACCAGCCGGGAGGTGTAATTCGAATACCCCATAATCAGGTGCAGGTAGATATATTGCACACCACCGACGATGATGCCTGCAAAGGCCGACATCGTCAGAATACAGACATATCCCTGTCCGAAGGAGAATCCCTCCTCTGCCGAATAGAGCTTCGAACGGTTTTGCGTAAAACGGTGCAGCAGGTAATAGTGCAGGACGACGACTCCGATCCATTCGATCATCATCAAGGCATACAACTTCATATTGCCCGAAAGCGTCATCATCGTCTCCAATATCAGCGACACGGCCAATACGCCTCCGATTATCGCGCCGTACTTCGCGGCATCGTTCCAGAAATTTTGTTTTTCCATGCTATTATTCCGAGTTATCAATTTCCAATTATTGCAGTTCGCCTTTGCCCTCGCGCAGGATTTCGGGTTCGTCGCCCGTGAGGTCCACGACCGTCGTCGGCACATTGTCGCCGACGCCGCCGTCGATCACCAGCGCCACCTCACGGCCGTACCGCTCGTGGATCAGTTCGGGGTCCGTGGTGTATTCGACCACTTCGTCGTCGTCCTTCACCGAAGTCGTAATCAGCGGAGATCCCAGAGCCGCGACGATAGCCCGCGAAACGGCATTGCCGGGAATACGGATTCCGATCGTACGCCTTTTTTCGAGCGCCTTGTCGGGCACGCCCGACGAAGCCGTCAATACGAACGTGAAAGGTCCCGGCAGGTTGCGTTTCAGGATGCGAAACGCCGTATTGTCCACCCGGCAGTATTCGGCCGCCTGAGCCAGATTCTCGAAAACCACCGTAAAGGCCTCGGCGTCCTTGCCTTTCATGCGGCGCAGCCGCTCGATCGCCTTGGGCGAACGCAGCGAGCATCCGAAAGCATAGACGCTGTCGGTGGGATAGATGATGATTCCATCGTCTTCCAACGCATCGACCACCTTCCGCAACTCCCTTTCGGAGGGGTTCTGTTCATATATTTTCGTCAGCATGAATACAAATGTACGAAAAATTATTTAATCTTGCGCCGGTTCAGTTCCTTGCTGTACGCCCGGGCATTGGCATTGTGTTCGCGCAGTGTCTTCGCAAAATTGTGGTAGCCGTCGAACGTATCCCGGGCGCAAAAGAAAATATAGTCGTGCTTTTCGTAATTCAGCACCGCGTCGATGGCATTGATACCCGGCATGCAAATAGGCGACGGCGGAAGTCCCTTATTTAAATAGGTGTTGTACGGGGATTCGTACTTCAGGTGCTTGTACAAGATGCGGCGCAGGCCGAAGTCCTGCATTGCGTATTTAATCGTCGGATCAGCCTGCAGGGGCATTCCCTTGTTCAGCCGATTGACATATACGCCGGCGACACGGGGCATTTCGTCGGTCTTGCGCGTCTCTTCATAGACGATCGATGCGAGGGTCATGACCTCGAACCGGCTCAGGCCGCTGCGTTTGCGCAGGGCATCCCGCTCCGGCGTCCAGAAACGGTCGTATTCGCGTTTCATCCGGTCCACGAATTCCTCTGGCGTGACCGTCCAATAGAATTCATAGGTGTTGGGAATAAACATCGAAAAAAGGGTCAGGCTGTCGAAACCCGCTTTTCGGGCTACTTCGTCCGAAGTCAGCGCCCGCATGATCGCCGCGGAATCGGCATCGATCTGGCCGGCGAGTTTCTGCGCCAGCTGGGCGGGAATCCGCACGTTGTTGATCGTCACCTGCACGGGAGTCTGCATACCCAGTTTAAGCATCCGGACCACCCTGACAACGCTCATACCCCGTTTCAGGACATAATGTCCGGGCTTGAAAGTTCCGGCCAGATTGATGCGCCGGGCATAGACGCCGAACGCCCAATGGTGTTTCAACTCCGGCAGCAGGGAATCGACGAGGTCCCGGTAATCGGCCCGGCTGCTGACAAAGAGTTCGCGTTCCTTCTTTACGGCATTGCCATAGAACTGCTGCCGGACGACGAATCCCGCGATCAGCAGGCACAGCAGGCCGGCGAAAAAGATATAGAGAAAAGTTTTTTTACGCATCAGGTCGAAAATTTTTGCAAAGATATAAAAAATTCCTACTTTTGTGCCCGGGTGAGTCTTATACGACCAGCTCCTACAGAATCCCCCAGGCGAGGAATCGAGCAAGGGTATGTGGTCGAGCGGTGCGATATAATCAGCTCACCCAACCATAATAG
>CAKVKI010000127.1 GCA_934754975.1 uncultured Alistipes sp.
GCCATCTCCGACGCCGTGCGCCGTTCGCGCGCCGGGCTGACCGATCCCCGCAAGCCGATCGGTTCGTTCATCTTCCTCGGCACCACGGGCGTCGGCAAGACCGAGCTGGCCAAAGCGCTGGCCGAGTTCCTCTTCAACGACGAGACGATGATGACGCGTATCGACATGAGTGAGTACCAGGAGCGTCACAGCGTGTCGCGTTTGGTGGGAGCGCCTCCGGGATACGTCGGTTACGACGAGGGCGGCCAGCTCACCGAAGCCGTGCGCCGCAAGCCCTATTCGGTCGTGCTGCTCGATGAGATCGAGAAGGCGCACCCCGACGTATTCAACATTCTCCTGCAGGTGCTGGACGACGGCCGTCTGACCGACAACAAGGGCCGCACGGTGGACTTCCGCAACACGATCATCATCATGACTTCGAACATGGGGTCGCATATCATCCAGGAGAATTTCGCGGCGGCGTTCAGCGGCGAGAAGCTTGCGCCCGAGGTGGTCGAGAAAACCCGGATGGAGGTCATCGACCTTTTGAAACAGCAGCTGAAGCCCGAGTTCCTGAACCGTATCGACGAGATCGTGATGTTCGAGCCGCTGACGCGCAGGGATATCGAGCGTATCGTGGACATCCAGCTGGGCGCCGTGCGCCGGATGCTGGCCGAAAACGGCATCAGCCTCGAATACAGCGATAAGGCGCGCGAATGGATCGCCGCCGCCGGATACGACCCGCTCTACGGCGCGCGTCCGGTCAAACGTACGATCCAGCGCTACATCGTCAACGAACTCTCGAAGCGGATTCTGGCCGGCGACGTCAACCGCGAAAAGCCGATCAAGATCGGCGCCGACGACAAGGGCCTGACCTTCGCCAACTGAAAAATCATCGGGATTGTGGCGTAATGCCGCAGAGGTGGGTACTGCCCACCTCTTTTTTTTAGTTTATACCGGATTGTTTCCTGCTTCGTCCGAAGAGGTTTTCGCAGCCCCAGCACAGCGTCATCGGGACCGAGAGCAGCAGATAAAGCAGGGTGAAGAACACGATCCCCGCAAGTGAGATCGTCCATTTGATTGCGTGGTCGATGCACTTGCAGGCGGTCTGTTTCAGCCGTTCTGCCATATCCCCTGCCTTTGTCATTGCGTTTGGCTTTTGCGTTTTTCGACCAGCCACCGCTCGATCTGTTCGACGGGAGCGTCTTTGAGAATCACGCGCTTGTCTTTGTCGAGCAGATAGAGCGTGGGCATCGCTTTGAGGTCGTACGACTGCTGTGCCGCGATTTTTTGTCCCGCGTCATAGGCGTTTATCATTCCGGGCGGATATTCGGCGTTTCGCCAATGAACAATGTCCCCTTCGGTATAAAGCGCCAGCACCGCCAGTTCGCGGCCTGCCGGTCCGTTTGCCGAACTGCCTGCCGAACTGCCTGCCGATTCGCCTGTTGAGTTGTCCTCCGATCCGCCCACAGAACTGCCTGCCGAGTCGCCCCTCGATCCGCCAGCCGATTTGTCTGCTGAACTGTCCGACGGGCCGCCTGCCGGCCCGCCCGCCGCCGTTTTGCCCTGCCCTGCCTGCTTGCGGAGCTGTCCCCCGATCACGGGGGAGATATCCATGTATTCTTTTACACGGTTGCAGTCCCCGCAGTCGGGATTGTTGAAAAAAAGGATCGTGTAGTCGGCTTTGATCTGCGACATACGGCTCCGCCGCCCCGATTTGAGGGTGTAGGTGAAGTCTGCTGCGATATCTCCGGGACGGTTCCTGAGCGCCAGCTCCAGTTGATAGCGGGGCCGGAGTCTGGAGAGCGAATCCAGATGCGGCGACGCTGCGAGATACTGCAGTACGGGAATGTAAAATTCTTCGTCGCGCAGGGGTGAATTCGGATCGTAAAGGTATTTCTCGGACAGCTCGGCGAAGTGGGCCAGCATCGCGCTGTCGGCTGCGCTTGCCTCCATCATCCGCGTGAGGGCGCTGCCTGCCGCGGGGTAGGATACGTTCGCGAGCAGGTCGATGAAATCGGCGAATGCCTGTTCCGTGATTTCGGGTTTGGATATCAGCGTGGTGTCCGTAAAGTCGAAATTGTCCCAGTAGTGTGCCGTGAGGTAGTCGATCCTGTCTTCGGGCGAGGTCAGGTTTTGCGGTATGCGGGGCAGGGTGAAACCCTGCCGGACAGAGTCGGTCGCGGCGGCGGCTCCGCCGGGCTGCCGGGGACAGCCCCACAGCCCGGATACGCAGCAGAGCAGCAGTACGCGCGCGAAGATCCCTGTCGTGTTTTTCATTTGCGTATATAATCCTTTCGCGGACTGGTCAGCCGCCGTCTGCGCTGTGCCTTGTAGCAGTGGTATATTACGGTCAGGGCCGCCGCCGCTGCAAACAGGCATATGAGCAGCAGAATGAAGTGAACCGGAATATGGAGTGTGTTTTCTGTCATCGTCGTGTTTTTAGTAGTCGCTCACGCACCTGAGTTTGTATTTTTTGGCTGCTCCTATGGTATTTGTTTTATTTGTCGGATACGCTTTCGGATTTGTTTTCGAGAAATCGACGACCCATGCCCGATCGCCCCGCGTCGTACTGCCCGGGTTCGCTTCCTCCGTGGAACTCCAGTAAATCTTGTCGTTCATTCCCACGAATTTGGTCGGTTCCCCTGGGTAGCTGTTGTCTTGCGGAATATAGCCCGGGTCTTGGTCTTCCCCGTAGATTGCGTTGATGCCGTCCTGCAATACCATCATGATCATCAGCTCCCGCTGCGTGGGCATGCGCCATTTTCGGTTGTTGTATTTACCATCTTTGTTCGCCGAGTGGCCGCCGAACCAGTAGCAACCCGTTCCTGTACTCGTATCGTAGAATTGCTCGTTTAAAGCTTTTGACTTCTCCGTTTCCTCACTCACTGCGTAGTTCCACTGTCCGTAAACGGCACCGGGACCCCACATCTCTCTACCGTTCATCGGTACATCGAAAGGCGATATGATAAAACGTGCCGAGACCTTGCTGTTGATATTGCGGTTTCGTCCGTTGCCCTTGTTGACCTGATGGCGGGTGGTTCTGCCGTATTCATCCACGATTACGGTTCCCAGCGGCCATTGCGCTGTTTCGGGCATCCCGTCGGCATAGAAAACGGCGAAGTCGTGCATGAGGCCGTCCTTGTCCGGCAGTCTCTCTTTTTTGATGTACTGCGCCTTGACCCCGGCGGCGGGGCAAAGTATTGCTGGCAGCAGAAGCAGGACCAGCGAATAGTAGTAATAGTGCCTGACATTCATTTTATTTCGGGTTTTTCAGGGCTTTTCAGCTCGTTTGTTTTTGTGTTTGTAAAAAAATGCATTTCAGTCTGTTAGCGGCTTATTTTCGGCTCAAACACACCGGGGGGGGGGATTCTGCATCCCCGGACGGAGGCTTTCGTGTATGTTGCTGCGGAAGTGCCGCCGGTTGCTGTCGCTTTCGATGCTATTTCTCCGTTGCTGCCCATTGTGTAAACGGCCACGGGCGAACCCGATGTGTTTTTGTTATCTACGCTCGACGACCAATATAAAGGCTGCATCGAAGAGACCTGCGATCCGCCGGCTACATAGATTGCGGCCAGTTGGTTGATTGCGGGCAGGAACCACATGTTCGCCGTCATATCCCCGGGTGCGGCGGGCGCCTCTTGCAAACCGTTTAACTGCCGTAAACACATATAGGCTGCGGTAATCTTATCCCAGGGACTTATCTTTTTGCACAGGTTGTAGGTATTTGAAAAACCGTCCATTTTGTCCGTTATGGTCGTTATCATGGAGTCGCTGCCCGCTATTATACTCGAAAGAAACGGCATCTGGATGCCGCAGCCGGTGAAGTCTTCCCCGCTGTCGCTGGGATAACGCACATATTCGACGTCCGTCGGCCACACTTCGAGTTCATCGGGGAAGCCCCAGCATTCGGATCCGTCTGCGGAGTTGGTAAATTTTCTGAATTTCCCGGCGAATTTCCCTGCGATGAATTTCACCACGCTCGAATCGTCCGGACTGTCGCTGGCCAGCGTGATCCGGTAGTTGATCGCGTTGTTGGGACGAATGCTGTAATCGTCGGTAAAGTTGGCGCCGAGGGGAATCATGTAGACCACGGTCTGGGTTACCGAACCGTTCACGATCTTTTTGCCCAGCAGCTGCAGGGCTGTGGCGGAGGCTGGGGCGTTCAGGTAGCGGGTTGAGACCACCGTGCCGGGAACGCTGTTCTGCAGATTGACGGGCAGGAAAAGGCTCGTTGTCATCATGGGCGTTCCGGCTTCTGACGGGGATTCGACCCCTGCGCCCAGCACTTTGCTGTAATAGGGGTCGTTTGTCTGGGCTTCGGGGAAAGGAGGCAAGTATGCCTGCGGGGTGTAAAAGGATGCGGGAGGAATGGCGTGCAGCATGATGTCCCAATGGGAATATGCCGTCAGCATGGCCGGACTCAGGAGAAACTCGAAATTCACCTTGGCCAGGTTGCGCAGGAGTTCTACGCCGATCTGCGATCCCGTGTCGACGGTCGTGACGGTCATGCCCGAGAAGACCGGAACGACGGTGCCGTTGCGGGTCACGCGCGGGAACGTCGGATCGTTTTCCGGGGTGTGGGCTGTCCTTTCCAGCAGCAGGGAGCCGTAAGTGGTCCCTTTGGTGGCTTCTGTTTTTTCCACCAGTTTTTCGTACAGCGCAGGGTCGGCGTTGCCTAAAATGACGATCCTGTTTTTTGCCGTGCCGGAATGTAAAAATTGCATCTGTGTGAAATCGTACTTCGCCAGATTGCCCTCCGCTTGGGAGTAAGTGACTTTTTTGATCAGCTCCGCTGCTTCCTGAGTGCCGTTGAACTGCAGGATGTCGAGCCGGAATACCTTCTGGTCGTCGGGAATTACGAAGACCTCTCCGCCGCCCGCCCGTGTCCCGGGAGCCGGTTCGATGGCGGAAATCTCCACATCGGCCAGTCCGGAGCGGGTTCCGGACTCCGCCGCCCGTACGTTCCGGGAAATCCGGGCCGTCGGGGCCGCATAATTGGTCATCTGCAGTTCCAGCTTTATCGGAACCGGCTCTCCGGGAGAGGAGCCTGACGCGCGGTCCGGTTCACTCGTCGGATCGTTCGAGCAGCTCCACGCCAGACAGGCGGCGCAAAACAAGTATATCGGTTTCTTCTTCATACCGGGTCTCTTCGCTTACTGTTCCATTTCGCGGACGCAGCGGATAAAGGCCGCATCCTGTTTGTTCCGGGGTTCTACTTTATAATTCCACTTGTTCAGTGAATTGCGATATCCCTGTACGTACCAGGCTGTCTCCTGATTGTCGACTATGCCGGGTGTGCCCATAAAGGCTTCCGTGGCGGTCCAGTAGGGCGTTGCATCCTCTTTTTCCATAAATCTTTGGCCGGAATTCCCGAGAAATGTTTCCATATTACGGTTGTAAACTGCCCACATCATGATCACCTTCATTTCACTGACCCGAGGCAGCCGCCAGTCGGACTTGCTGTTGCCCCGGTAGTTCCGGCATACGTCTTTGGCGATCAGTCCGCCTTTTTCGTCCTGCCAGACTACCGCCTTGCCGCCCACGTCGATTGCGGATACCTGCAGCTTGACGTAGGGCTTTTCGAGGGTGTACAGCTTTCCGGCGTCTTTGGCTTCGATGGCGAGTCCGTTACCGCCCAGCAGCACGGAACTGAGGTAGGTGTTGTTCAGATGAGTCGTGATGTATTTGAACATGTCTCTTCCGGTACCTCCCGGATCATTATAGTTTTGCCATGGGTCCTCCGTCGGATCCTTCGGGTAATTCAGTTCGGGGATTGAGGACGGTTCGGCGTTCTGCTCTTTCTGTACTACTAGCCCAAGCTGGGTTCGGCTTTTCCTCAAGTCAAGCTCGAATATCGGATTCTTCTCGGCGCTCTCGCCGAAATTCGCACTTGCGTCGACCGAATTCCAGCTTTGCAGCGACAGGAACAGGACCGAATTGTTGTAGACCAGGTTGTAGGTATTGATCTTGTTCGATTCGAATCCGTATGTGATTTTTCCGTTCGCGTTGCGACCGGAGTTGAGCTGGCTCTGCTTCAGCGGGAAAAGCCGCTGCTCTCCGTCGATCAGCAGGACGAACCCGAACTGGTCGTCCTGCACATTCTGGTCCATGAATGCCGGAACCAGGAATGTAAATTCCACCGGTACGGTCGTCGTCAGATGGGCGGTCGAATCGTTCCATATCCTGCCCGGCTGCGAGGTGGATTTGACATAGCCGGTCGCCGGGTCGATGCCGCCCAGGTTTTTGATCCAGTTGGAGGTCAGGTTGTCGATCGCCGTTGCGGTCACTGTGCCTGCGTTCTGGGAATCGTTCTTGTCCTCTCTCTTGGTGACTCGGAGGACGATTTTCGTATAGGCGTTTTTGAATCCGAGCTGAAGCGGATTGCTTGCCGGGTTCGCCGGGATGGTGACCGCGCGGGTGTTGCAGAGCAGCAGGTTGGTCTGGGCCCGGGCTTCTCCGGTGTCGGTGTTGACCTTGCGGGTGAAGTCGAACGGAATGCTGTCCGCCAGCGCTTCGGGATTCCACGGGTGGTAAGCCGTCAGTCTGATCTGTGCGCCCGGAAAACCCCGGGGGATGGCCCGGTTGCCGTTGCTGGCAAAGTATTGCCAGGATGTATTCTCCGCCCCGGCCGGATCTTTCGATATCATCGTCATTTCCGCTTTCATGTTGCCGGCGCCCTCGAATACTTCGCTTCCGTTGAGGTTGCTGAGGAACATGCCGATTGCATAAGGGGTCTGGGAAACGGGAAAAGAGGTGGCGCTGCCGAAGTCCGTGCCCTCCTCGATGACGCGTGTGTCGGGTCCCAGGACTCTGTTTACAGCCGTGGTGAACCTCAGATCGACCGGTTTCTGGGATTCCGGGGGAAGTTCGGGGAACTCCTCCCAGGTACACGAACCCATGACCAGACAGCACGCTGCGAACGCGGCCGCTCTTCTGAAATTCGGTTTTCGGTATTTGTTCGTCATTTTCTTCCTGTTTTGTCTTCGTTTCTAGGCTTTTAGGGCCGCCTTTCAGTCGGCTGGCGCGTTTATTCACCTGTCTGCCGTCTTGTCTGCTGTTTTGTCTGCCAGTTTGTTTGCCTGTCGCCTGGTTGCCTACCTGCCTGCTTGTCTGCCAGTTTGTCTGCCTTTCCGTCTGGCTGGCTGCCTGCCGTCTTGTCTGCCTGTTTACCGGCCTGTCTGTCAGCCTGTCAGCCTGGCAGGCTATCTGCCTGCCTGTCTCGCTTGTCGTCTGCCAGGCGTTTGGCTGTCAGCCTGTTTATCTATCTATCCGTCTGTCTGTCTGTCTGTCCGTCTGTCTTGTCGGCCAGCCTGCTTGTCGCTCGCTCGTTTGTCCGTCTGCCCCATCCTTCTGCATTTCTTTCTCGGGGCGGGGGGGGTATTTTATTGCCGGGCTGCTGTTCCGTCCGTTGTCTCTGTCCGGGTATGGGCCCTATGGCTGGCGTACGCAGCGGATGAGGTGTCCGTTACTTTTTTCTTCTACTATAAACGGCTCCATCGAACTGAATTTGAGCGCCCATGCCTGAGACGATTTGATTGCCGCTCCTTCTCCGAATTCGGAGCCGCTCCCGTAAAGTGCATCCGTTCCGAAAGGTTCGCATCCGCTGAGGTCCTCCCACGC
>CAKVKI010000128.1 GCA_934754975.1 uncultured Alistipes sp.
CGAGGGCTTTGAGTTCCAGATCGGCAAGGGCATCCTCATGCGCGAGGGCGCCGACGTCACCATCGTGGCATGCGGCCTCATGGTGCAGGCCGCCCTGGAGGCAGCCGAGTCCCTCGCGGCCAAGGGCGTCTCCGCCGAGGTCATAGACATGCACACCGTCAAGCCCCTGGACGAGGAGCTTCTGGTTGCCAGCGCCAAGAAGACTGGTCGCGTGGTCACCTGCGAGGAGCACTCCGTCATCGGCGGCCTGGGCAGCGCCGTGTGCGACGCCCTCGCCGAGAAGTGCCCGGTGCCCGTGCGCAAGGTGGGCGTGAACGACGTCTTTGGCGAGTCCGGCCCCGCCGTGGACCTTCTGGCCAAGTACGGCCTCGACGCCGCCGGCGTCGAGGTCCCGGACGGGATGGACGGCGTTTCGCTGCAGCCCCTGTTCCGCAGCGGGAAAGCGCGCGGCTGGCGGACCTCGCTCTATTACCAGTATTACGATTATCCCGCCGTCGGCAGCGTACGGGCGCATTACGGCATCCGGACCGATCGTTACAAACTGATTCATTGGTTCGGTCCGGGGGCGGACGGCGATCCCGATATCGACTCCTGGGAACTGTACGACCTGAAGAAAGATCCCTGCGAGGTGCGCAATGTTTACGAAGATTCCGGATACCTCCCTATCCGCAGGGAGCTGGCGCAGCTGCTGGCTGAAAAACGCGGAGAGCTGGGGATCAGATAGTTGTTTCCAGGTTAGGTAAAGAGGACATCCGGGAACGCCCGGATGTCCTCTCGTTATGTCCGGTCGGAAAAGACGCTGTTATGTGTATATCCTCCGTCATTTCGGCCGTCGTATTTATGTGAGAACATTAAAACGGCCTTATTTTGCTATCGTATCGTAATTTGCAGCTGAATTGTTGAATGGCCGGCATCGGGAAAATATCGTATGTGCATACTATGTATAATCAAATAAATATCGTATATTTGTGTCAGGAAAATAAATAGCGCGATGAAACTTCAACTCGACCCCAACTCCACCAAACCGCTGCATCAGCAGGCGGAGGACCTGCTGCGTACGATGATTCAGCAGGATGAGTATAAAAAAGGCAAGCTGCTGCCCAATGAGGTGGAGCTGTCCAAAGAACTGAACATATCCCGCAATACGCTTCGACAGGCGATCAACCGGCTGGTTTTCGAAGGGCTGCTCGTCCGCAAGAAAGGCTACGGTACGACCGTCGCGCCGCAGAACGTGATGAGCAACGCCCGCAACTGGATGAGCTTCTCGCAGGAGATGCACGCGCAGGGTATGGTGGTGCAGAATTTCGAACTGCATATCAGCCGCAAACACCCTTCGCAGGAGGCCGCCGTGTTCCTGAACGCTCCCGAAGGGACGAAACTGCTCTGTCTGGAACGTCTGCGCGGACGTCCGGGACTGCCGTTCGTCTATTTCATCTCCTACTTCAATCCGGCGATTCCGATGACGGGCGAGGAGGATATGGCTATGCCGCTGTATGAAAACCTGCAGAAGAATTACGGCATCGTCGTCAAAACCTCGCGTGAGCAGATTTATGCCCGTGCGGCGAGTCCCGAGCTGGCCGACAAGCTCGATATCAGCGAAGGCGCGCCGATTCTCGTGCGCAAACGTTTCGTGCTGGACATAAACGACAAGCCGATCGAATACAACATCGGCTATTACCGGGCCGACAGCTTTACCTATTCGATCGAGTTTACCAACGATTGACGGGGCGGCGGCTGAATCGGCGAGGCGGAACTGAAACGGCAAAATACGGGTTGGCCCGTTGCGGCTGAACAGTCCGGAGCGCCGGATCCGGTCTGTGCAGCGGGGAGTGTCCGGTGTGGGTGTCATGGATCGCAGGGCAGGCAGGTGGCCCGATAGTATAAAGAAAGGCAGAACTTATGTTCCGCCTTTCTTTGTTCGTCTCCCCGGGGCTATTTCAGACCCCAGTTCTTGTTGAGTTCGGGACCCATTTCGAGAACCAGCTCCCCGCCCTGCAGCAACTCCGAAGCCGGGAAGTGGAACGTGTCGAGCTGTCTGCCGTTCAGGCGGGCGCTCTGCACGTAGATGTTTTTGCGCGAAGCGTTGTGGGCCTTGACGGTGAACTTTTTGCCGCGGCCGTAACGTTCGCCGAGGTCGATCGTCACCTCTTCGAAGGTCGGGCTGGCGATTTCGTAAACCGGATCCACGCGGCATCCGCCGTCGGTCTGGAACAGGCCGATCGAGGCCATGATCGCCCATGCGCTCATCTGCCCCTGGTCCTCGTCGCCTAGGTAGGCGTTGGCGATGCCGTAACCGTAGTAGCGGTCGAGGATCGAGCGGCTCCAGCGCTGGGTGTTCCACGGCGTGTCGGCGTAGTTGAACAGGAATGCGAAGTGCATCGACTGCTGGTTGCCCTGTACGACGGGGTGGTCCCAATACTGGTCGTTCGGGGCGTTGTAACGCCACGCCTCGTCCTGGTTGAAGCCCCAGAGCAGGCGGTCGGTGAAGCGCTGCTTGCCGATCTTCTCGACCAGCGCCGGGACGTCCTGCGGCACGAAGAAGGTGAGCTGCCATGCGTTGCCTTCGACATAGTGCTGGTTGGCGCCGCTGCGGAAGGGATCGAAGTTTTCGAGCCATTGGCCCTTGCTGTCGCGCATGTGGCAGTAACCCTCGTCGCTGATGACGTTGCGCCACCAGTAGCCGCGGTCGTTGAACGTGCGGTAGGTCTCTTCGTCGCCGAGCGCCTTGGCCAGCTGGCCTACGGTCCAGTCGTCGTAGGAATATTCCATGGTGTTCGAGAAGCGGCCCTTGTCGTAGGGAACGTACTGGTGTTCCATGTAGGCGGTCAGGTCGCGGTTGCCGGCGAAGCCCTTGAATACTTTCTGCGCCGGGGTGGTCTGCATCTTGATCGAGGCTTCGAGCGCCTTCTTGGCGTCGAAGTCGCGGATGCCCATCTGCCATGCGCTGACGATCAGCGGAATTTCGTGTTCGCCGACCATGACGGGAATGTAGTTCATGCCTGCGGGGCCTTTGGCCAGCCAGCCGTTGGCGTCGTACATCGCCAGCTGCGAATTGACCCAGCGGTTGCTCCATTCGGGCGTCACGAGGTTCCAGAACTGGTTGAGGTTCCAGAACGTATTCCAGAATGCGTCGCAGCCCAGCATGACGTCTTCCGAGGGATCGGCCACGGTGTGTACTTTGCCGTCGGTCGAAACCCACTGGCCGTTTACGTCGCTCCACGTGTTGCGGCTGCAGATCGCACGGTACATGTTGTTGTAGAAACGGACCTTTTCGAGCCGGTCGTTGGTCTTCACAGTCAGGCGGCTGAACAGGTCGTTCCAGGTGTCCACCTGATTCCGGCGTACGGCCTCGAAATCCCAGCCGAAAGGTTCGGTGACTTCGGCGGCGAGGTTCTGCGCGGCGTTTTCGACGCTGACGAGCGAGATGCCCGAACGAACCTGTACGACGGGATTCCGTACGGGATCGAACTCCACGAACAAGCCTGCGTATTTGCAGGGGCCGCTGCTGAGTTCCCGGATGTCATTGGCGACGACGTCGTCCTTCCAGCTGCCCATGCGGAGGATCGGACGGTCGAACTCGACGACGAAATGCAGTACATAGTCCTGGTCGGCGTCATGGCTCCATACGCCCGGCGAGAACTGGTGGCAGGAACCCTCGATACGGCGCTCTCCGACCTGTTTCACCGAGACGTTTTTGAGCTGGATGCCGTACTCGGTCTCGGGATGCAGCTCGATCAGGATGCGGCCTGCGCCGCGGTCTGCGGGGAAGGTGAACCGCTCGAAGCCGCAGCGCGTCGTGGCCGTCACTTCGGCCTTGATGCCGTAGTCGGTCAGCTCGGCGCTGTAGTAGCCGATATCGGCCCGCTCGGTGCGTTTGTCGATGCGCGAGCGGTAACCTTCGTCGGGCTTCTGCTCGTCGCCGACGCGTGTTTTCAGCTCGCCGTTTGCGGCCATGATGCCCAGTCCGCCGAGCGTCCACTCGTGGATGTGGCTGAAACAGCCGATATTCTCGAACGAGGGCTGGTAACCGGCCTGCCAACCCGTATTCTGGTTGTCTGGGCTCATCTTGACCATGCTGAACGGCATCCACGGTCCCGGTGCGATCATCCAGCGCGAGTGGGCCGTGCCGATGCGCGTGTCTACGTAATCGGCCGGCGTCTGGAGTGTTTGCGGCGTGCGTACGACGCTGCCCCGTGCTATTTCACGGCCGTCGCAAAGAATCCGGTATTCGCTCTTTTTGGCCTTTTTTACCTGCGGCATCGGGGCTTCGAGCTGGTAGCGGCCCGTTTCGATGCGCTGGCTCAGTATCTCTTTGCCGTCAAGTTCGACGCTGAGCGCGGGTGCGCCTTCGAGCCATTCGAGATCGACCAGCAGGGGCTGGACACGTTTTTTACCGTCCGCAAGTTCGTAGGACGCCGCTTCGATGTTGCGGATGAAGAGCTGCTGCGGCTGTTCCACGTTCGTGCCGGCAGGGCCTTCGAGGCTCACGCGGTCGAAAAGTATCCACGAGCCTTCCAGCACGGTGATCGTCACCTCGTTGCCGCCGGCCTTGAGTACGCCGGGGCGGATGGGGATTTCGAGCCGGCGGGGCGTCGCTTGGGCGAGGTTGCCCGTGATCGACAGCGTATCGACGATCTTCTCCATCTGGTTGGGCTTGCGCTGGTCGGCGACGCTGAGCCCCGGAGCGTCGAGCTGGAACTTGGCGTCCTGCGTATTGACCGAAACCTTTACCAGCGGCAGGAAGTTTTTGGCGTAATCGAGCAGATCGACGACGAGCGTGCAGGCTCCCCCGGAGGGAATCTCTTTCAGTCCGAAGAGGATATTGACCTGATGCGTGCGCCAGCCCGACGTGGGCCATGTGCCGCCCCACGTGTCGGCAGGTCCGGGCAGGACGTAGGGGAAGTCGGCGGCGGGAACGGAGCGCCCGACGAGGAAATATTTGTCTTCATAGCCGAAATCGTTGGCGAGGAAGTCGCGGAATCGGTCCGGAGCCAGTGCGAATTCGGACGCCGACCGGTCGGCCTGTCCCACCGTCCATATAACCGAAGGGGATTGCTCCGCAGCCGTTGCCGCCGTGGCGAGAAGGCATGCTGCAATTCCCGAAAACAATGTTTTTCTCATGGTTTGGGTTTGTTGGTTGATTAAATGTTCATACAATTTTGGCGTAAAATAAACAAAATTTTCGTGCAAATGCAAATTTCAGCTCTTTTTTGCGCGGAAAAGTTGAATTTGCCGTTGTTTTATGGTTTTTATTGTAGGTACATATGTGCGTTCCCTGCCGCCTGAAACAGTCGCCTGCCCGGTGTTTACCTATTATTATATATGGAAAAGGCGGTTGCTGTCCGGGCTGCGCTGTCGGAATGCGAACATTTTGCCCCTGTCGGATCGGCTGCCGCAGTGCGGCTGTTTTGCGCGTGACGGCGGTCGGCGTTGTGATTTGCTACATCGGACATGCCCGATTGTCCGTCGGTGCAAAACCCGGTCGCGTCCAAGGCGTTAAGCCTCCCGCCCGAGTCTTCGGCCGCAGGGAGTGCCGTATGTTTCCGGTATGTATTTTATTGTTTGCACAATAATCTGTTTGTCATGTCCGGTCTTTTGGAGCTGAACCTGCTTAATGCGTTTATTTGTATTTAATATATTGAAATATAGTATTATATATAGTTTATTCGGCGGCGGCGTGTGGTGCGTTTGAAAAATTATTTGAAATTTTTTCACTCGAAATAAGCAGAATACGGAAAATATTTTTACATTTGCGATGTGGTAATGTATGGACATATGTAAAAACAACCCGACATATGTCATTCCGGCCTGCCGGATACGTATAACGACTAACCTGTAGAAATGAAGAAGTTACTCCTTTTATGGCTCCTGACGCTGGCGGCGACCGTCGCCGTGCATGCGCAGCGTGTCGAAGTCTATCGCCAGTTGCCTTCCGATCAAATTACGGCGTCGGCCAGTTCGACGCTCAGGGGCTCGTCCGCCGCTGCTGCGGTCGACGGCGCCGGCATGCGGGGCGACCTGCACGAAGCCAACAATCTGGGGCATGGCATGTGGGTGTCGCAGGCTTCGGCCGGAACGTTGCGTTACAGCCCCTCGACGCGCGAAGGGGTAGTGTGGTTCCTCTGTCAGGTGGGCGATAAGAATTCCCCCCCCCGTCAAATAGACCAGATCCGCGTATGGAATCATAACCAGAACGAACATACCCGCCGCGGGCTGAACAAAGTATATATCGAGTATTCGGCCGACGGTCAAACGTGGCAGCTGCTGCCCGACGGACGGCTCGACTACCATGTCATTCCCGAGTCGGTGGGGCGCAATCCCGAGCCGGCCGACTTTATCCTGAACACACCGGGCCTTAAAGCCCGTTACATCTGTTTTACAGCTGCTGCCGGCGGCGAGGGCAACCACTACGACCGCAATGATCCGGTGGTTATGCGCGAAGCGGCCGACATGCACCAGAATCCCGATTATTACGGGCTGGCCGAAATCCGTTTCTATACGAAGGAGCGCGCCGACGTGCGCACGCTGGCTCCCGTTTCGGAGCTGTCGCTCGCGGCTTCGCAGGGCTATCTGAAAACGCCCGGGGGGCCGTCGCGCGAATTCACCCTGCGCTTCGACAACCCGATATATGCCGGGGCCGACCTCGCGTTCGAATGCGGCGGCCGTACGTGGAGCGCCGAAATCGCTCCTTCAGGCGTCGGCGTCGTGCGTTACGACGGACTTTTCCCGGCAGGATACATGGAAGAAACGGCGAAGTTCGACGTGCGTCTGACGAGCCGTCAGGGAACCGTCGAAAAGCGGTTCGAAGTGCCCGCCGCCCGCAAATGGACCGTCAATTTCCTCTCCCATTCGCATCAGGACATCGGCTATACGCACCGTCAGAAGGACGTGATGAAACTCCAGTGGCGCAATCTGGAGCGTGCGATGGACCTCGCCGAGCGGACGAAGGATTATCCCCAGGGCGCCCGTTACCGCTGGAATACCGAAGCCACCTGGTCGATCGCCGGGTATCTCGAAGCCTATGCCGGGACCGAAAAGGCCGACCGGCTGATAAAGGCCGTACGCGACGGCATAATCAACATCGACGCCCCGCTGGGCAGTATCCTGACGGGCATCTGCCGTCAGGAAGAGCTGATGCACATGTTCGACGACGCGCACCGGCTTGCCCGCGAAATCGGCGTGGAGGTGAATACGGCGATGATGAGCGACGTTCCCGGACAGGTCTGGGGACTTGCTACCGCCATGTCCAAAAACGGCGTGAAGTACTACTCGCCGGGACCCAATTACGTGCCTTTCTACGGAAAGATCGGCAACGACCGCGCTGCGGCCCTGCACGTCGAATGGGGCGACCGGCCCTTCTACTGGCAGTCGCAGTCGGGAACCGACAAGGTGCTGGTGTGGCAGGCCGGACGTGGCTATTCGTGGTTTCACGGCTGGCTGGCCGGACGCCTTTCGGTGTGCGGACTCGATCCGATCTGGAACTACCTGCAGGAGCTGGAGACCGACGAATTTCCTTATAACACCTGTTACCTGCGCTACACGGTCCACGGCGACAACGGACCTCCCGACGAGCTG
>CAKVKI010000129.1 GCA_934754975.1 uncultured Alistipes sp.
GCCGATAAAGCCCTGTCCGACGAAGATATTTTCGACGCACTCGGCCAATTCGTTCTTCAGCAGCGGCGCCGAAGCTTCGATATCGACCCCCGCATCCTTGTGACGCTGCTCGGTGAGGAAACAGCGGCGCATGTCGATCCAGCGGTTCGACACTCCGGCATAGTTGAGATACTCCGAGATGATCGTAGTCGAAACCAGTTCGCCGAAGGCCACGATCGTATCGTACCACAGCTCGGCGTCGGAGGGTTTGTAAACCGTCTCCACGGCCACGCGCTCCAGTTCGTCGAAGAGCGCATCGACCCTTTCCAGCTGCTTATGGCCGTGCCACAAATCGTCGATGATGCCGGCATGGTACTCCCTCAGCGCGGCGACATGCTCCATTGAGAGCTGTTTATCGCCTTTCTGAAGTCCTTCGAACACCTTTTCGAGCGCATTGGTCGTCTTACCCATGGCCGAAACGATGATGAAAAGATTCTGCTCGTCGTCGATAATCTTGCGCAGGTTGCGCACTCCGTCGGCATTACGCACCGACGCACCGCCAAATTTGTAAACCTTCATGTTATCTCTCTTTTTAACCTAACCTACCTTCTTTGCCGTCCGGAGGGAACCGGCCGCCGGACTCCCGCGGCGTTTCACCGCGTTTACCAATCTGCCGCCCAAGCCCCCGCAAGAGGGGCTTGCCGCGGCGCAACCGGGATTTCGCCCGGATTATTTCTGTTTTTTCACCTCTGTGTAAGGCACTCCGATATTCTGGAACAGGAACGAATACGTGTCCGCCTCCTCGGCGATACGTTTCGAGGTGGGTTTGCCCGCCCCGTGGCCCGCATTCGACTCGATGCGGATCAGCACCGGTGCATCGCCGGCCTGACAGTACTGCATCCGGGCGGCGAACTTGAACGAGTGCGCCGGCACGACGCGGTCGTCGTGGTCGGCCGTCGTCACGAGCGTCGCGGGGTACTTCACACCCTCGCGGATGTTGTGCAGCGGCGAATATTTATAGATATAGTTGAACTGCTCCTCGTTTTCGCTCGAACCGTACTCCACGGCCCAGCCCCAGCCGATCGTGAATTTGTGGTAGCGGAGCATGTCCATCACCCCCACGGCGGGCAGGCAGACGGCATAGAGGTCGGGGCGCTGCACCTCGCAGGCGCCCACCAGCAGGCCGCCGTTCGAACCGCCCGCAATGGCGAGTTTATCCGACGAAGTGTATTTTTCGGCGATCAGGTACTCGGCAGCGGCGATGAAGTCGTCGAAAACGTTCTGTTTGTTTTCGAGCATGCCCGCCTTGTGCCACGCTTCGCCGTATTCCGAACCGCCGCGCAGGTTGGCTTCGCAGTAAATGCCGCCCTGCTCGACGAACATGATGGCCGAAGGCTTGAACGTGGGCGTCTGGTTGACCTGGAAGCCGCCGTAAGCGTACAGATAGCAGGGATTCCTGCCGTCGAATTTCATATCCTTGCGGCGGGTGATGAACATCGGAACCTTCGTGCCGTCCTTCGAGGTGTAGAACACCTGCTCGGTCGTAAACAGCGCAGGATCGAAATTCACCGCAGGAGCTTTGTAAAGCTCCGAACCGCCGCCGGCAATATCGTATTTGTAGATCGTAGCGGGAGCGATGTAGTTGGTCAGCGAATAGTAAAGTTCCGTATCGTCTTTCTCGCCGTCGAAACCGCTCACCGTGCCGATGGCCGGGAGTTCGATCTCGCGTACGAGCGTTCCGTCGAAGCCGTACTGGCAGACCTTGCTCTGCGCATGTTCGAGGTAGGTCGCGAAAAGATAGTCTCCGGCCGAGCCGACTCCCTCCAGCAGTTTCCCGCCGCTTTCGGGAATCACGGTCGAAACCTTCGACGGGTCATTCAGGTCCACTTTCATCAGCGCATAGTTCGACGCGTCGCGGTTGGTCACGAAATAGAGCTGGCCGTCCCGGCACTCGACAGGCGCGTAGTCGGCATCGAAGCCCGGCAGCAGCGTGCGGAATTTGGACTCGGAAACCTTTTTATAGAGTACCTCCGTACCCGACGTACCCTCCGAAGCCACGATGAAGAGCCACTGCCCGTCCTTGCTGGGCCACGGGCTGAAATAACGCAACGGATGCTCCGCGTCGGCATAGATCAGCCTGTCGGCCGACTGCGGCGTACCGAGACGGTGGTAGTAGACCTTCTGGAACTGGTTCTGCGACGAGAAAACGCCTTTCTTCGGAGCGTCGTACGCACTGTAATAGAAGCCTTTGGAATCGGGCGCCCACTCGGCTCCCGAAAACTTCACCCAGTTGATCCTGTCCGAAGTCAGCGTACGGTCGGCGGTATTCATCACACGAATCTCGACCCAGTCCGAACCCGATGCGGCGACCGAATAGGCGCAGTATTTGCCGTCCTTGGAGAACGTCACGGCCGAAAGGGCCACCGTACCGTCTTCCGAGAGCGTATTGGGGTCGATGAACACTTCGCCCTCCATGCCCGGCTGCGCGGTGCGGTAGAGTACCGACTGGTTCCGCAGTCCGTCGTTATAGAAATAATACCACGCGTCGCCGTGTTTGGCCGGAATGCCCTCTTTGGGATAATTCCACAACTCGGTCAGCCGGTCGCGGATCGCGCCGCGGAACGGAATCTGCGACAGGTAATCCTGCGTCACGACGTTCTGGGCCTTCACCCACGCCGCCGTCGCCTCGGAATTGTCGTCTTCGAGCCAGCGGTAGGGGTCGGGAACCTCCGTACCGAAATAATTATCGGACACATCGGTGCGTTCCGTCCGGGGATAGGGCATGTGTTTTATCTGTTTCATGTTGTTGCAGCCTGCCAGTATCGCCGCAGCGCCTGCGAGGGCCGCCGCCATGCGCGGTAATTTCATCATAATTATACGATTTGGGTGTATATCGGGGCAAAGTTAGGAAAAAATAATATAGTTCGGCCTGCGGATCGAAGTTTTTGCGTAACTTTGGCTTGTGAAAACAACCGGAAAATGTATGTATAGCGAACTGAAAAAGATAGTCGAACAGGCCTGGGAAAACCGGGAACTGCTCAAGGAAGAGTCCGTACGGCAGGCCGTGCGGCAAACCGTGGAACTGGTGGACAAGGGAGAACTGCGCACGGCGCAGCCCGTGGACCCGGCCAAAAGCGAATGGCAGGTCAACGAATGGGTCAAGAAGGCCATCATCCTCTATTTCCCGATCCAGCCCATGCGTAAAATGGAGGCGGGCGAACTGGAATGGTACGACAAAATGGAACTCAAGCACGACTACGAACAGCTGGGCGTGCGCGCCGTGCCGCACGCCGTGGCGCGTTACGGCGCATACATCGCTCCCGGAGCGATCCTCATGCCGTCGTATGTCAATATCGGCGCTTACGTGGATACGGGCACGATGGTCGACACCTGGGCCACGGTCGGCTCCTGCGCGCAGATCGGCAGGCACGTCCACCTCTCGGGCGGCGTGGGCATCGGCGGGGTGCTGGAACCCGTACAGGCCGCACCCGTAATCATCGAGGATAACTGCTTCATCGGTTCGCGTTCGATCGTGGTCGAAGGCGCGCACGTCTGCCGCGAAGCGGTACTCGGTTCGAACACCGTCATCACCGGTTCGACCCACATCATCGACGTCACCGGACCGGAGCCGGTCACCTACAAAGGCTATGTTCCGCCGCGCTCGGTAGTCGTTCCCGGCAGCTACCGCAAGCAGTTTGCGGCGGGCGAATACAGCATCACCTGCGCCCTGATCATCGGTCAGCGCAAGGAATCGACCGACAAAAAGACCTCGCTGAACGACGCCCTGCGCGACTTCGGCGTATCCGTATAATTGCGTCCCCTAAAAATCCCACCCACAATAAAAACCGAATAATTCATGATCTACCGTATTGCCGAAACCACCTCGACCAACGACGAAGCCCGCGACGCGAAAGACCGGCACGGCGACATCGTATGGGCCGAACGGCAAACCGCCGGGCGCGGCCAGCGGGGACATACGTGGACCAGTCCCGAGGGTGAAAACCTCACTTTCTCGCTGGTTCTCGAACCCGGATTCCTTCCCGTCGGGGAGCAGTTTCTGCTCTCCGAGGCCGTAACATTGGCCCTCACGGATACCTTCGCAGCCTACGGCATAGACTCCCGCATCAAGTGGACAAACGACATCTACGTCGGAGATAAAAAACTGGTCGGCATCCTCATCGAACACAACCATGCGGGAGCTTCCCTCTCCCGGACGATCGCCGGAATCGGCATCAACGTCAACCAGACGGCGTTCGACCCCGCACTGCCCAACCCCGTCTCCCTGGCGCTAGCCGGAGGCCGCAAATTCAACCGCAGCCGGCTGCTCGAAACCTTTCTGGTCCGCTGCCTGCGGCGCTACGCCCAGCTCGAACGGGGCGAGAAAGAAGCCCTGCAGCACGCCTACCGCAAGCGGATGTACCGGCTGGGCGAACAGCACCCCTACCGCCTTCCCGACGGCACGCTGTTTCAGGCCGCGCTCGAAGGCGTGCGCCCCTCGGGCGAACTGATCCTGCGCCTGGCAGACGGCACGACACGCGACTTCCTCTTCCGGGAGGTGGAATTCGTGATCGAAGGACGGTAAAAACAGCACTTAACAAAAGCCGGGCTTTTAAAAAAGTCCGGCTTTTATTATCCATCACGACTGTCAGAACGTAACCTTTTCAAATATCGGATTATCCGGCGGCAACAACAACATATGCCAGAAATTAACCGGACTCCATCCGTCTATATATTTAACTTTTCGGCCTTGGGCGCTGACATTCCACTTCACATACTTTTTCAGATTCCGTTCCAGCAAGGCGAATTTTTCAGGAGGAATAGCAAGCATTTCCGGGATATTGTTTACAACAAACACGACTTCCATGGTATCTCCTTCCGGACTTACTAGGTAACAAATACTCATTTGACTCTCTTTCACATCCCATAACGGTGCAATCTCATCGCTCGTAAATGTATTGCGCAAAGCCCGTTCGACAGAACCGGGAACTGAGTGCCCGAATACGGCTTCATACTCATCCTGCGCAACAATTTCCGAACCGTTTTTATAATATAGTTTCCCGTCCGTAGGCAGCTTATTAGCCGTATTGGACAGTATAACCGAATATTTATCCACCTTGACATTATATGTTATTCCACCGGCACAGACGGTATCTCCGTCCCGATACCAATCCTGCGCATAACAATCGGCAACAAAGCACAAAGTCAGTAACCATATCAACTTTTTCATAATATCATCTATTTATTTACAACCTTTCATTAATTCCAACAAGCAAGCAAAATCCATTTGCCCGGGGTCGAACGGGTACTTGTCTTCATTTCTATAGGCAGGAATTCCCCGTAAAGCCGACACTGCATTCTCGTACGCATCGAAGAACTCAGGACTGCCCAAGTTGTTTTCATGGATCAATCTACTCAAATTATCAAAAGACGGAACCCCGGCAGAACCACCCAAGGCACCTAAAATGCCGTGTATATTACCTCTCCGCTGCCGGTACATATACCATGCGAGTTTCGCCTCCACTTCGTCATTCAGACTCGATGCCGCGGTTCCAGGACATTTCATCCGCTGAAAAACATGAAACAATTCCTCCATCAGCGAGATGTCATCCAACCTCCACCCCATCTCTATGGCATACTCCTGATGAATGACAACGCCATCCTTCGTAACAATCCAGGGCGCCATGGATGAGGATCCGAAATAACCTGTTTCGATGGTAATATCCACGTTCAACAATCCAATCAGCAATTGTCCCATACAGTCATTTGCCAAAGAATCCAGAGCGCCTTCAACCTTTTCATTATAGTACTTGATATTGGCCTTTTTCGCATAAGACTTTTTTTTGCCGTTCAATGCATCCGGCTTCGGACTGCCGTTTCCACCGCCGAACTGAAAATATTGAAGTTCAAGCTTCGGCGGATTAAGCTCCGGGAACTTTATCTCGGCATCAGATCCGTCCTTAAGTTTTATCGGGGCATTTCCTACTACAATGACATCTTCAATCAGGTTATCGTCTTTGACACCGCGCGTCCGTACAGGAGTCCGCCTCCTTACGACATAAACCTGCGCCAGCATCGCAGCCATCTTATCGAGATTATCCGTCAAAGGACACGACGCGTCTTTAAGAGAAACCTCGTTCTGAAGTGTGCCCCCGGCAAATCGGCCGACGCTGACCGGACATCCCCCTAAAGTCGCATAAATAACCAGTCCGGAGAAACCGCTTTCATCGCCCAAAGTCCCGGTGCTACCAATATCGGGAATACCAATCCATTGATAGGAACTCATTTCGCCCGTTTCAGGAACTTTCAGCACGACGAGCCTACGCAGAATCGGAAGCAAATGGGAAATACCCTCTTCATCCCATTGCAGCGACCGATAATCATATTCCGCATCGAACGTCGCATCCACAATATGAAGCGATTCGCTGCGATAGAGTGATGCGGACGCCCAGGCAGGGAGCATTTTCCCCGGTGTCAGCACCTCCGTTTCATCAAAAACGCCGGATTCCCCTGTCCGGGTCCTCACCGTTATGTCCGAGTCGAAAAACCGCTTCGCGTCCTCTACGGAAAATCCGTTTCCGACTCCGGTTTGTTCCGCCTTACCTGTCTGAACTCTCTCTGCACAAGAATACAACACACACAAAACTATCAAAACAGCAGACGCGCTCATTAAAGGCAATTTTTTCATAGGCTAAAACTTTTGCAGTTGTATTGGGTTCGTCTAATTTAGCGAATAAACCGGAGAAATCCAAACGGCTCTAATTCATCTAAAAAAGCATATAAAAAAAGATAAAAAGCCTTGCTGTTACGGAAATAACAGTTATATTTGCATCATAAAATGCGAATTTAAATTTTAAACAATAACCAGATTATGAACGTACCTGCAAATCTGAAATACTCGAACGACCATGAGTGGTGCCGCGTCGAGGGCGACACGGCCGTTATCGGCATCACCGACTTCGCGCAGAGCCAGCTCGGCGACATCGTTTTCGTTGACGTGCCGACCGTCGGCGAGACGCTTGCCGCAGGCGAAGTTTTCGGTTCGATCGAAGCCGTGAAAACCGTGAGCGACGCATTCCTGCCCCTCAGCGGCGAAATCATCGAATTCAACGAGGCCGTCGATGCCGACCCCGCAATCGTCAACAAGGACGCCTACGGCGAAGGCTGGATCGTCAAAGTCAAAATGTCCGATCCCGCGGAGTACGAGGCGCTGCTGAGCGCTGCGGACTACGAAAAACTGATCGGCTGATCCCGACCCATGCAAACCCCTCTTTCGAGAGGGGTTTGATCCATAAACAAGGCCGCCCGCAAAGAGCGCCGGCCGCCGGAAAGAAAGATACAACAAACTTAAATATCAACAGTTATGTCAAAAGTTACAGTAGTAGGTGCAGGTGCCGTGGGCGCTACCTGCGCAAACGTAATGGCTTGCCGCGAGGTTGCAAGCGAAGTAGTTCTGATCGACATCAAAGAGGGTCTTTCGGAGGGCAAGATGCTGGACATGTACCAGTGTTC
>CAKVKI010000130.1 GCA_934754975.1 uncultured Alistipes sp.
AGAAGGAGATCGCCGAGAGCTGGCCCAATTCGCTGGACGACACCTGCGCCCGCGAGGAGTGGGGCTGGAAACCCGAGTGGGACCTCTCGCGCATGACCGACGACATGCTGGCGCACATCCGCACGAAACTGGCGGCCCAATGAGTCGGTGCAGCGGCCGCCCGGAGGTAACCCGTGTCGCCGGGACCTCTTCGAGCTGGGACGGCGCGCCGCTTCCGGCCTATCCGGCGGGCCGGCCGCAGGTGACGATTCTCCGGGCGACGATTCCGCCGCATGCGACGCTCCCGAAGCACGCGCATGCAATCGTCAATGCCGGCGTGATCCTCCGCGGCGAACTGACGGTGGTCGCCGAAAACGGGACGGAACGGACTTTCCACGCCGGCGAAGGTATCGTGGAACTGGTCGGTACGGTCCATTACGGTGAGAACCGCAGCGACGGGGAGACCGAGATGGTGATGTTTTACGCCGGAACGGAGGGCATGCCGCTCTCCGGGAGTGCGGACCTATAACCGAAAGTTATGACGATGAGACGGATTGTACGGATCATAGCCGTTTTTGTGCTGTTGCTGATAGCTGCGGTTATCGGCGGGAGTTTCTACATGCTCGGCTTCTCGCTGAGACCCGAAGAGAAGATGCGGGAGAAAAATGCGACGGCCTATGAATATATGTACGCCGAATATCCTTTTCTGCGTCCGTGGACGGACAGCCTCGAACGCACGGGTGCGCTGCGCGATACGGTGATCGTCGATCCTCAGGGCGTACGGCTTCATGCGCTCTACGCCGCGGCTCCCGAACCGACCGGCCGCACCGCCGTCATCGTCCACGGATATACCGACTGCGCCGTGAGGATGCTGATGATCGGCTACCTTTATAATCACGACCTGCGTTACAACATTCTGCTGCCCGATCTGCATTACCATGGCCGGAGCGAAGGCCGGGCGATCCGCATGGGCTGGCTCGACCGGCTGGACGTACTGCGCTGGATGGAGGTCGCCGACGCTCTCTTCGGCGGCAATACGCAGATGGTAGTCCACGGCATCTCGATGGGCGCCGCCGCGACGATGATGGCCGCGGGCGAACCGCAGCGGCCCTATGTGAAATGTTTTGTCGAGGACTGCGGCTACACGAGCGTCTGGGACGAGTTCTCGAACGAGCTGAAAACCTCGTTCGGACTGCCTGCATTCCCGCTGATGTACACTTCGAGCTGGCTCTGCGCCCTGAAATACGGCTGGAACTTCCGCGAAGCTTCGTCGCTGGCGCAGGTGGCCAAATGCGAACTGCCGATGCTGTTCATTCACGGCGACGCCGACGATTACGTGCCGACGCAGATGGTCTATCCGCTCTATGACGCCAAGCCCGGCGAAAAGGAGCTGTGGGTGGTTCCGGGTGCGCCGCACGCCATGTCCTACCGCGACAACCGGGAGGAGTACACGCGCCGCGTCGGGGAGTTCGCCGGGAAATACATCGGCAATGTCCCGGAATAAATCAATTGAAAATTGTTATGGATGATTATAATTTGCAGCATGCGAAAGCGTTTTACCGGATCCTGGAAGAACGGATCGGGAAGCTGCCGGCCGACGTGCGCGGGGCCCTTTACCGGCTGGGTGCCGAAAATTGCGTGAAAGGCGCCGTACTGAAGGAGCTTCGCAGGCAGTTCGAGGAGTGCGGCTGCGACCTCGATAAGCAATATGCGAAATACGGCCGCTCGGAGTACTTTTTTGCGGATATCGTCGAGCCGGGCCGGGTTTATGAGATGGGGTATCCCCGGTGTCTCTGCCCGCTGGTCGACGCCGGATTCGTCGGGGCTCCGTCTCACTGCGAATGTTCCCGCCAGAGTATCCTGTATGTTCTGCAGGAGTTGCTTCCGCACAAAACTATCTGGGTGGAAACCCTCGAAACGGTCTTGTCGGGAGCGGAGAAGTGCCGGTTTCGGGTCACGGTCGGATAAGGAGCAGAGAAAAACCGGACAGACGGGAAATAAATGCCGGACGATCTCGTTCTAATACAATAAGCGATATGAAACATGGGAACGCCCTCTCCCCGCTTTTTGCCTTGCTGCGGCTGGTCGTATCATGAGTGAGGACTGATTTGGAGTTTATATGAGAAAAATTATGCTGATTACGGGAATTATAGTTTTGTTGCTTTTGGCAGGAGCTGCTTTTGTGGCATATCTATATTTAGGTGGATTAGCTTCCGGATGGGGAGTCGGCACACCGGCATACAGTTGGAACATGACTGTCAATTCTTATGATGAACTTGTTGCAGATGAACACAATCCGGAGTATTTGAAGACTATTTTCCAAACCAGATTGAGAGCCAGTTATAAAATGGAAACGGACGTGACCTTTGATACCGTAACAAAAGAAAATGTCCACATTACCGTAACTGTTACTAATGTGCAGGTGCCGGCGGAGGCGACAGAAAAGGACTTCAATCCGGAATGGTCTATGCAAAATTCTGAAAATCGAATCGACGATACTTTTTTTGAGAAAAAGGATCAATCCTGGAGCATAACGCCCGGACAAAAAGAGTGTATTATTCGTATTATAAAAGAGCAGGTTACTTTTATTGATGACGCGGATATAACGATCGTGGACGATTTGGGAAATCGTTAAAATTGGGCTTGTTAGACAGCTTTATTGATACGGTTCGGAAGGATGGTGCGGCTGTAATTCGGCGGCAAGGCTTAATTCAGCACGCTCTCGCACTTGTGCATGTAGAGTTTCTTCAGCTCGTTCCCGGAGCCGGACACGCCTGCTCCTACCGGGACAACAGGGAGGAATATACCGCCCGGGTCCGGGATTTCACCGGGAAATATATCCGCTGATTCCGGGACTGCGGATGCAGTATCCGCCGCGTGCATAGAATCGGAACCGATACGCAGGAGGGGCATGGAGTGAGACTTGTCGTATGGGGGCGCAGACCTGAAAATGGTGCAGCCTGCAAGAAATGGCAAAGCCGGAACTTTCAAAGTTCCGGCTTTTGCCGTCTATCCGGTTCCGGACCGCCCCCCCCGGAAATGCTGGGAAGCGGGGCCTCCGAGAAATTCCGCGTATTCGGGTTTTCCTAATTGGAAGAGAGTTTTATCACCGTTCCGGAGAACGATCCCGTCACCAGATAGGGCATCGGGTGGTCGTCGCCCATCGAGAACGACACTTCGTAATCCGTTCCGTTCGACGTTTTCACGGTCAGCGAACCGTTGGCCATCGGGGCATAGGGCGTCCGTCCGCCGTACAGCCAGGTGTGCGTGGCCCAGGAATTTCCGTTGCCGCTCGCCTCCTTGTCGCCGGGCAGGACGCCGGGCGTGCCGTCCGTGGTTATCTTGTAGGTGCCCGACGGAATGTAGGCCTGCCCCGGAGCCGTCACCAGTGAGAACCAGAGGTAATATCCCATCTCGCCCTGTGTCGCGTAACACTCCTTCTCGTAAAAATGCAGGTCCCAGCGGTCGTATTGGGCCGTACACTCTTCCGTGATCTTCTTGACCGAAACCACCGGCGCATCGGCTTTCATCGCATAGTTGGCGTTCAGTCTCGAATCGCCCTTGTAAGACTCGTTTATGCGGTTTTCGAATTCGAGCGTTCCCCGGTAGCTGACGCGCAGGGTGCTGTCGTTCTCGTCGATGAACTCCGCTTTGATCGTGGTGATGTCGCCGTCGGTCCTTATCTGCATCTTTCCGCCGACGATGGCGTGGGGCGTGGTGGAGCCTTCCTCTTCATTGGGCTCGTTCCAGAAGGTGCCGAGTACCGCCGGCATGCCGTCCTCTCCGATGCCGAGGAATCCCTCGATAAATATGCCGGCCTTGTTGCCGGTGGATTTACCGATCGTATATTCGCCGTCCAGCGGACGCACGTCGTGCGGATCGGTCGCCAGTACGCTCAGGAAGTCGATGTCGAGACGGTGTTTGTAAGGTGCGGCGCCTGCCTGATCGAGGTCTTCGTCGGTCAGCACCAGGTAGTAGTCGCCGGCCGCGTCGCCCCAATAAGTATGGTAGTAGGAGCCGTAGGCGTGGGGGAGTGCGAGGTAATCGGGATCGGCGCCTCCGCCGTCTCCGCCGTTTTCATTGTCGTCGTTGCTGCATGCGGCGAAGGCCGTCAGGGTCAGCGCAGCGGTGAAGAGCAGTGATTTTCTGAAGATTTGCATGGGTTGTAACGTGTTTGGGGATTAGTTTTTGAAAACGGGATTTCCCGTATAGGTGAAGGAGAACGTTTTGCCTGCCTTGTCGTCGCGGAGCGTCCCCTGGATTTTCCAGTTGCCGCCGACGGTCGAGACGGTGAACGATCCCGACGTGGCGACGTAAGTTCCTTCGTCGCTTTTCCAGTAGGTGCCGTACGCCTTGCCGCTTTCGGAGGCGTAGCCCGAGCGGAACGTGAAGGTTTCGTTGGAGTAGCTTCCGTCCTCCGAGCGCAGGTCGATCGTGTATTCGCCGTCGCCGGGCAGCGGCGCAGCCGGATCGGCGGCCGGAACGCTGCGCAACTGCGAGTTCAGTTCGACCCTTTCGTTTCCGCCGCTGAGCATGTAGGTGTCGGCCGCAATGCCGTAGTCGTTCGGATAATAGTCGCCGAAGACCATCGAGAGCTTTTCGTAAACGATCGGGTCTTCGTCTCCGGATTCATTTGCGAAGGCCAGCGCGCCGCTCCATGAGAACGTGAGGGTGGTTTTGTCTCCGTCGGTCACTTCGCCCGACAGGGTGAACTGACCGTCGCCCGAAGCTGCGGGCGCGAGCGTCATGCTGCCCGAACGAATCGCGAACCTCTTTTTCTGCCCGGCCTGATTCTCGCTCCGGACTTCGACGCCGTTTTTTGCGGTTTCCCAGCAGGATGCCGTCGGTGCGAAGGTCCCCGCACGATGGGTGTCGGCCGCCTTGTAAGTTCCGGCTTCGGGCATCGCGGCGGAGGGTTTGGGGGCTTTGATGCTTGTCAGATCCGCTTCCAGAACGTCTCCGTCCGCATTGGTCAGCACCAGGCGGAAGTTGCCGTCTCCGGTCTGGTACTTGTCTCCGAGGTAAACCGCCTGTGAGACGGTTGTGAACTCAAGCGTGTAATTCACGGCCCGAACGGGCGGTTCCTTTTCCTTGTCGTCGGAACAGGACGCGGAAGACAGAACTGCAACGGCCAGCAGCGGCAGCAGCAGGTTTTTTTCTATTCTCTCCATAATTAACCTAGATTTGATTGTGAATGGTCCGGCATCGGCATTGTGCCGCTTGGTGGCAAAAATAGAAACAGCCCGTTTTATGACAAAACAAAGTCGGGGGTCAAATCGGACGCGAATGTTAGCCGTTAAATTATTGGAATCTATTCAGATGCGGTCACGCTGTCCCCTCCGGGCGGGGGTATATCCGATATGCCTGCGTCCGTTTCCGGGCGGAATCCTGCTTCTTCCCGGTGTTTTTTTCGGACTGCATTTTTGCTGTAAAGGGAGCCGGCAATAAAAAAAGAACCCGGTCGGAGGACCGGGTTCTTTTATCGAAACGCTGCGGATTAAGCCTTGCCGGCCGAACCCAGCACGCTCTCGCACTTGTGCATGTAGAGTTTCTTCAGTTCGTCGCGGGCCGGACCCAGGTACTTGCGGGGGTCGAACTCGGCGGGCTGGTCTACGAAGATCTTGCGGATGGCTGCGGTCATTGCCAGACGGCCGTCCGAGTCGATGTTGATCTTGCAGACTGCGCTCTTGGCGGCCTTGCGGAGCTGCTCTTCGGGAATGCCTACGGCATCCTTCAGCGCACCGCCGTGCGTGTTGATGATCTTCACGTACTCCTGCGGAACCGACGACGATCCGTGCAGCACGATGGGGAAGCCCGGAAGCTCCTTTTCGATCTCGGCCAGAATGTCGAAACGCAGTTCGGGCGGAACGAGGATGCCCTCGGCGTTGCGGGTGCACTGTTCGGGCTTGAACTTGTTAGCTCCGTGCGAGGTGCCGATCGAGATGGCCAGCGAATCCACGCCGGTCTTCGATACGAAATCCACGACGTCCTTGGGGTCGGTGTAAGTGTGGTGTTCGGCCGAAACCTCGTCTTCCACGCCGGCCAGTACGCCCAGCTCGCCTTCGACCGTCACGTCGAATTTATGTGCATATTCCACGACCTGCTTGGTGAGCGCCACGTTTTCGTCGTAGGGCAGGTGCGAACCGTCGATCATCACCGACGAGAAGCCCATGTCGATACAGCTCTTGCAAAGTTCGAACGAGTTGCCGTGGTCGAGGTGCAGTACGATCGGAATGTTCTTGCCCAGTTCCTTGGCATATTCGACGGCGCCCTGTGCCATGTAGCGGAGCAGGGTCTGGTTGGCGTATTTGCGCGCGCCCGACGATACCTGGAGAATTACCGGCGACGAAGCCTCTACGCAAGCCTGGATGATGGCCTGCATCTGCTCCATGTTGTTGAAGTTGAATGCCGGGATGGCATAACCGCCTTTGACGGCCTTTGCGAACATCTCGCGGGTGTTCACAAGACCCAAATCTTTGTAGGATACCATAGTAATTTAATTTATGCAGTGAATTGTTACTCTCGAAAAACCGCACAAATTTAATAAATATTCTAATTAATTGCGCCTGTTCGGGCTATTTTATTCACCTTTTTGTGAAAAAAATAACAGACGGCCGGAAATTGTTGCGCAATCCGGATTGTTTTTTGTATTTTTGCATGGCTTTAGCTCCGGGGGTTCCGAATTGGGAGTGAACGGCGGCGCCGGGCCTGCCCCGAACGGCTGAAAAGCGCCGGCGCAGCGCGGCGACGGCAGCTCTCCCGGAGCGGACTTTGAGGATATTAATACAACAAACATAAACAACTACAACTATGGCTGACTTTATTTATCAGGAGCCGTTCCCCGTCGGGGAAGACAAAACCGAGTACCGTCTTTTGACGAAGGATTACGTGAAGGTCGTCGAGTGCGACGGACGTAAAATCCTGAAGGTGGACCCCGCGGGTCTCGAACTGTTGTCGAAGGCCGCCTACAGCGACGTGTCGTTCTACCTGCGGGCCGCGCACCTGCAGAAGCTGCGCAATATCCTCGAAGATCCCGAAGCTACCGACAACGACAAGTTCGTGGCCTACACGATGCTGCTGAACCAGGTCGTTGCGGCTGAGGGCGAACTCCCGACCTGCCAGGATACCGGCACGGCCATCTGCGTCGCACACAAGGGCGAGGATGTCTATACGGGCGCCGACGATGCCGAGTGCATCTCCCGGGGCGTTTACGAAACCTATAAGGACCGCAACCTGCGCTATTCGCAGGTCGTGCCTTTCACGATGACCGACGAGAAGAACTCGGGCACCAACCTTCCGGCACAGATCGACATCTACGGCGGACACCCGGGCATGGAATACGAATTTCTCTTCATCACCAAGGGCGGCGGCTCGGCCAACAAAACCTTCCTCTACCAGCAGACCAAAGC
>CAKVKI010000131.1 GCA_934754975.1 uncultured Alistipes sp.
ATGCGTTGGAAACGCCCTCGGCCGACATGGGCGAGGAGGGCAAGCGCAAGAAACGCATCGCGGCCGGCGGCCTGCAGTCCGTCTGGCGGCTGCGCAAACTGCTCAATCCCTTTCGTTACGGGGTGCTGTGGTTCCAGTACGTTTCGCACCGGGTGCTGCGCTGGACGCTGACGCCCGTGGCGCTGATCGCCCTGCTGCCGCTCAACGCCGCCCTGCTGTGGTCGGGACGTCCGACGCTTTACGCCGTAATGCTGGCCCTGCAGTGCGCGTTCTATCTCGCGGCGCTCGCGGGTTGGGCGCTCGAACGCAGCGGACGCCGCAGCCGCCTGCTTTTCATCCCCTATTACTTTCTCTTCATGAATCTCAACGTTTTCCGCGGCATAGCCTACCTCGCCACCCACCGGGGACGGGGAGCCTGGGAGAAAGCCAAAAGGGCCTGAAGTTTTTTGACAACGAGCGAAAATAATGCTATATTTGTAACTGTAAAAAGCCGTTCCCCATGAAAAATATCGCCATAAAACCCGAGGATTATACGATCCTTGCCGTCGATGACATTGCGACCAACATCATGCTGCTGAAAGCCGTGCTGAGCCGCGCCAAATACAAAATCGTCACGGCGTCGGGCGGTTACGAGGCGATAGAGAAAGCCTCGCAGGAGGCTCCGGACCTGATCCTGCTCGACATCATGATGCCCGACCTGGACGGTTACGAAGTAATCAAGCACCTCAAGGCCGACCCCGCCACGCAGGATATCCCGGTGATCTTCCTCACGGCGCTCCACAACCCCGAAGATATCGTCAAAGGCTTCAAGCTGGGCGCCAGCGACTACGTCTCCAAGCCGTTCAACCACGAAGAGCTGATTACCCGCGTAACCCACCATATCTACCTGGCGGCGGCACAGCGCACCATCATGCAGCAGCGCGACGAACTGCAGGCCACGGTCGATGCGCGCGACAAAATGTATTCGGTCATCGCCCACGACCTGCGCTCGCCCATCGGCACGCTCAAGATGGTCTTCAACATGCTCCTGATGAACCTCACCCCGGAGCAGATCGGCGAGGACAACCTCGAAATGGTGACCATGGGCAACAACATCACCGAAAGCACGTTCATGCTGCTGGACAACCTGCTGAAATGGACCAAAAGCCAGACCGGACGCATGAATTCGGTCTTTCAGGAGGTGGACATCTCCGAGGTGGTGGTCTTCGCCAGCAAAATGTCGGACCTCGTGGCGCAGGTGAAAAACATCTCCGTAGAATACGACATTCCCGGTCCTATCTCGGTGAACTGCGACGTGGACATGGTCAAGACGATCATGCGCAACCTGATGTCCAACGCCATCAAGTACAGCAACGAGGGCGGACGCATCGTCATTTCGGTGCGCGAGACGCCGACGCACGCCCTAATCAGCGTCCGCGACTTCGGCACGGGCATCAAGGGAGAGGACATCCCCAAGCTGCTCAACCCCGAAATCCACTACACGACTTACGGCACCAAGAACGAGGAGGGATCGGGCCTGGGACTCCAGCTGGTCCAGGACCTTACGCGGCGCAACGGCGGCGAACTGACCATCGAATCGGCGGAGGGAGAGGGCTCGACCTTCACCTTCTCGATCGCCAAGGAGCAGCCCCAGTCCGAAACCGTGGAGGACACGAGCGGCGGCATCGCCCGGCCGTAACGGCCCGAAGCGCACTCCGCGCGCAAAACCGATACGCAACAGCAGACGCGAAGTCCGGCCCGGGCCGCGCTCCGCGTCTGTTTTCTGTACTTCCGGCCGAAAAGCGGCGGCGTAAACAGACTGGAACTGCGATCTTTTTGTTATATTGCGGCTAAAATCCGTCCTCACCATGAAACATTGCTGTACAATCTTTCTGGGACTCCTCTGCTGGAGCGTCTCCTCCGCTCAGAATTCGCTGCCCGAAAGCCGGAAAACATCGCCCGAGACATTCATCTACCAACTCGACCGCAAGGATCTGCGCGACCTGCACCTGAAGGACCGGCAGCCCGGAGAAGCAATGCTGCACACCTTCGTCGGCCAGTATCCGGACAGCGTAAAAATCCCCGAACTTCCCCGCGGCAACTACCTCCGGGTCCGGACCGAAGGCAGCAAGCTCGTCTTCAGCAACCTCGTCGTGGACAACTTCTATTCGAGTCCCGTGAAGGACGAGCGGGTGATGCTGATGCTCTGCGACACGACCGGCAATATCATCCGCAACGCGGTGGTGAAGCAAGGTTCCAAACGGCTGAAATTCGATCCCGCGACACAAACCTACAACACCCGCCGCATCGGCGACGGAAAGGTCGTCGAAGTGGACAACGACGGAGTTATGCACTACATAACTTTCGAAAAAGACGAGGGGTATCCCCCTCACGCCGGCGGCTTTTTCAAAACCGGCTGGCAGAAGATAAAATACGCTTTCAAACGGGTCTTCGCACCGGGCCGGCTGCCGCAGAAAAACAAATACGACGGATTCGTGGTCTTCAGCAAGCCCCGGTACAAACCCGGAGAAACGGTCCGGTTCAAAGCGCACATCAACCGGAAAGGCAGGCCCTGCGACGAAAAAATCGACGTGGCGCTGGTCTCGTACTACTCTCCGGCCATCGACACCACGCTGACCGCGCTGCAGCCCTACCGTCCCGGCATGTACGAATGGGAATTCCGGCTGTCGGACAGCCTCAGGCTGCGGCTGGACAAGAATTACCATATCGTATTCAAAACCAAAGAGAAAAACACCAACAACGTCAGCGGCAGTTTCTATTACGAAGAGTACGAACTGGACCGGATCACCTTTACGGCCACGGCCGGAAAGGAACAATACGTCCGGGGCGACACCGTAAAACTCACGCTGAAAGCCGCGGACGAGAACAACATGCCCGTGTACGACGGACGGGTGGAAATCGCCATAAAGCCCTCGCAGTACCGGCGGCAGGAGTACCTCTCGCGCACGGCGTTCGTTCCGGACGAAATCTGGAAACATTCGTTCGGCATGGAAGGGAAGGCTTCGAAAGAGCTGACGCTGCCCGACTCGATCTTCGTCCGCGACGTCTCGATGTCCTATGACGTCGCCTGCACGTTCTTCGACGCCGGCAACGAAAAGCAGGAGCGGCACCTGACCCTGTTCCGGGACGCGCGGCGGCGAATGATCGACTACTCCGTGGACAAAGGCATGCTCACGCTGCGGGAACTGGCCGACGGCCGGAGCGTCGAGACCCCGGCGCTGCTCACCGCTTACAACTCCGAATACGACATCGTATCGCAGGACTCGGTGACGCTGCCCTGCACCCTGCCGCTCTCGTGGATCGTCAGCGAATACGAGGTAAAGACCGCCGCGGCATCGGAAGACATTCATGTCGAAAGCCTTCCGGGAGAACTGCTCGGATACCGGTTCTTCCGCGAAAACGGCAATGTACGGCTGACGGTGGATAATCCGGCGAAATTCCCGTTCTGGTACACGATCCGCAGGGGAGGCAAAACGATCGAAAAAGGGTACACCACCCAGCTCGACTTTTCCCGCAGGGACCGCGGCAAGAAAGGCTATGCGATGCAGATATCCTACCTGCAGGGCGAGAACGCCAGAACGCTGCAGGAGGGCCTGCCGTACACCGAGAAAAACCTCTCGATGGAGGTAAGCACGGCGATGAGCGTTTATCCCGGCCAGACCGCCGAAGTCGAGGTCGCGGTAAAGGACCGCAGGGGCCGTCCGGTGAAAAACGCCGACGTGACGGCTTATGCGTTCACCTCCAAATTCGGGTCTTACGCACCTCCGGTAACGATTTTCGGGAAATCAGCCGCAGGCAGGGCGATCATCCCCGCCAATTACGACGCCGACGAGGACTTTTTCCGGAACAGGATTCCGATGGACTGGCAGCTGTGGCGGCAGCGCATGGGGCTGGATTCGATCGAATACTACAAATTCCTCTATCCGGAGCCTTTCTATTCCTATTCCGAGCAGGCTCCGGGCCGGCTCACCCAGCTGTCGCCCTATGTCGTCATCGACGGCGAAGTGCAGGGCGTCCACATCCTCTGGATCGACGAACAGCCCCACTATTTCAGCCAGGCGGAGCAGCTGAACGCATACAGTTTCCCGGTCTGGCCGGGCATACACTCGCTCCGGATGCGCACCTACGACCGGGAAGTGACCGTCGATAACGTCTTCGTCGGCGAAGGAACGAAAACCATTATCTCCGTAGACGGCAAACAGGAGGGCGAAACCCGCATCCTGCGCGCACCGGCATACGACCGTCCCGTACGGATCAGCGTGGCCGAGTCCGGCAAAAAGGAGAAGGGCCGGCTCACCGAATGGGAAGCGTCCGTGCTGAAAAAGCACCTGATTACCGTCGACGACACGTTCGGGTCAGTGACGCTGCTCACGACCAAGCATATCGGCAGGCCCTATGCGACGCAGGGCGCGCCCCTGCCGGGCATCCTACAAGCCGGAGGAATTTACTATTACCTCAACCATGCGGAGCGACAGCAGCGCTACGACTACCGGGGACTTCCCCGGGCCGGACGTCCGATACTGGCCGGACCGTTTCCGTACAGGGGGTTTGCAGGCGACGGAAAGTTCGCCGGCACGCTTTGGTCCGACACGCTTCTGGTAAACAACTTCGAGATCGAAGGCGGCAACCGGTACGGCATCTGGAAAGGCTACCTCAAGCAGCAAAGCTGGGAACGGGAGCCGTTCCGCCGGGAGATCGCACGCTTTACCCCCGAGGTCTCCTTCACCCAGAACGCGCTTACGGCCGATACGATCCGCGAACTGTTCAGGAAACGGCTGACCGAAACCCTCAGACGCCGGGTCGGGCTTATCGGCACGGCTCCGACAGTTCATCCGCAGGATAAATGCCGCCTGCAGATCGGCATAGGCCGCATGGCCGACCGAAAGACAAGCAAGGACGTGGTTCTGGTGCATCTCCGTTCGGAGGGCGATTTCCCGACCGAAAAACTTTACCACGGGGTTCCCGGCCGAATCGACCAGCTGCCGGAAGGCAACATCACTGTCAGCCTTATTTTCAGCGACACCACGCGCTGCTCGGCATCGGTAAACCTGCGGAAGAACGGCATCAACCACCTGCGCATGGACTCCCTTGCGACAAAACCGGCCGACAGTTTCAGCCGGGGGCTGTTCCGGCGGCTGGAACAATACCTCGAAGTATCGCGCCCCGCGGCTCCGCTGGCCGACTACGACCCATCGGAATGGGACAGGATAAATCCGCTGACAAACCCGGGAGGATTCAGCGAGAACAACTTTACGGGCAAGGTGATTACGGGAACCGTACGCGATTCGCAGGGCGAGCCGGTCATCGGGGCGACCGTCATGGTCGAAGGGACGAAAACGGGAGTCGTCACCGACCAGACCGGCCGGTTCAGGATGCCCGACCCCGGAAAAGGGACACTGCTGGTCACCTATATCGGCTACCGGCCGTTTACCACACGCATCAGGTCGGGCTATAATTACAACATCGTTCTGCAGGAAGACACCAATGCGCTGGACGAAGTGGTCGTCGTGGGATACGGCAAGGCGAAAAGAAACTCCAGGACCGGAAGCGTCAGAACGGTAGTCCAATTTGCCGAATTCGACGAAACACTAGCCACCCCTCTCGAAGGGAAGCTCGCAGGGGTAACCCACGGCTTGCAGGACGCAAATACATCCTATATGATACGCGGCTCATCTTCGGTTACGGCCGGCACCCCGCCGCTGATCCTGGTGAACGGCGTGCCTTACGACGGCGCGCTGTCGGATTTCGATCCGGCCGCAATCCGGTCGATGAATATCCTCAAAAGCGCCGATGCGGCGATTTACGGAGCGCGGGCCGCAAACGGCGTGATCCTGATCGAGACGACCGACCTCCCCGCCGCATCCGGCGAAGAAACGTTCCTGCCCGAACCGATCGGAACAAACTCGCTCCGAACCGATTTCCGCGACGATGCGTTCTGGCAGCCCCGCCTGACGACCGACAAAAAGGGGAAACTGACTTTCGAGGTGACCTACCCGGACGACATCACCAACTGGAACGCGAACTTCATCGCCGTGGGCGGCCGCAGGCAGACGGATAAAAAGCAGGTGCGCATCAAATCGTTCAAGCCGCTGAACGCACAGCTCTCCGTGCCCCGCTTCGCGGTCGAGGGCGACAGCCTGACCGCCGTCGGACGGCTGACGAATCATCTGGGCGACACCCTGACCGTAAAACGCACCGTCGAAACCGACGCACACACAAACTCCGGCGACGTCCGGTTCGCCGCGTCGCACACCGACGCCATTCCCGTCACGGCCGTCGGGCAGGACAGCATCCGCATCACCTACTCCCTGACCGCCCCGAACGGTTATTTCGACGGGGAACGGCGGGCGATTCCCGTATACAAGGCCGGCGTACTCGAAACGCACGGACAATTCGCGGTACTCAACGACACGGTCACACGGCTCTTTACGCCCGATCCGGCGCTGGGCGAAGTGACGCTGCACGCCGAAGCGTCGGGCATGCAGACCTTCCTCGACGAAATCGAAAAGGTCGATCGTTATCCTTACCTCTGCAACGAGCAGATGGCTTCGAAAGTCAAGGTCCTGCTCTCCAAAAAACGGATTTACGACCTGCTCGGCAAGAAATTCGGGGACGACGCCAAAATCGGGAACCTGATCCGCAAACTGCTCCGCAACCAGAACGGCGACAAACTCTGGGGCTGGTGGAATCAGGAAAATACCGAGCTGTGGATTTCGCAGCAGGTCATCGAAGCCCTGCTCGACGCCGAAGCGGCGGGTTACAAAACCGGCTTCGACCGGCAGCCGGCGATTTTCACCCTGCTCTCCGGGCTGAACAATCGCTTATCGGAAACGGATGCGCCCGATCCGGCTGGAATCCGGAAAAACGAAATACTCTTCCTGCTCGAGGCGCTTCATAAACTGGATGCCAAGATCGACTATCCCCGCTACTGCAACTTCGTGGCGGCGATGCCCGACACCCTGCTCTGTACGCGGCTGAAAACCATGGAGACGCTGATGCGGCTCGACCCCGGCCGGAAACCCGACACGGACTCCCTGCTGCGGCTCTCGGCCGAAACCATGATGGGATCGCTCTACTGGGCCGATGCCAAAGGCCCCGGAATCCTGCCGCGGCCGTTCATGCTGCCGAACCTCAACACCGCAGAGAATACGCTCGCGGCATACCGCATCCTGCGGGCGGCGGGAGGCCACGAAACGGAACTGGAAAAGATCCGCAACTACTTCTTCGAACAGCGCAGGAGCGGTTCGTGGCGCAACACCTACGAATCCTCGCGCATCGTCGAAACCATCCTGCCCGACATG
>CAKVKI010000132.1 GCA_934754975.1 uncultured Alistipes sp.
TTTCGTGGCCGTACTGCTGGAACATACGGGCGGCAAGTTCCCGCTGTGGCTCTCGCCCCAGCAGGTCGTGGTGCTTCCCATTTCGGAGAAATTCAACGACTACGCCCAGCAGGTCGCAGATTTCCTCAACCGCAGCGACGTAAGGACCGAGGTGGACGACCGCAACGAGAAGATCGGCCGCAAGATCCGCGACAACGAACTCAAGCGCATCCCCTACCTGCTGATCGTCGGCGAGAAGGAGGAGGCCGAAGGACTCGTCTCCGTACGCGCGCAGGGCGAAGGCGACAAGGGCCAGATGTCGCTCGAAGGCTTCCGCGATTTCATCACCGCCCTGGTGACGGAGGAGATCGAAGCCAACAAAATGGAAAAGAAATAACAGATCCGCGCCGGACTTCCTCCCCCGGGAGAAAGTTTCGCGCGGAGAGATTTACAAAACGGCATGCCGCAGGTTAGGCCCCGGCAACCGGAAAAAGAGAAACAAAAGTAATTAACCATTTTAATACTTTACAATTATCGCAGCACCGAAACCATTCCCGCCGAGGCCATTTACCCCCGGGAATAACCGGCCGAAACCGGCAGCCGGCATCAATAACCGGTACGGGCGCCGCCCGCCCGAAAAGGAGAACCCGCACCGTATCAACGAGCAGATCACAGCTCCCGAAGTGCGTATCGTAGGCGACAATGTCGAACAACCGCTGGTTTTACCGATCCGCGACGCGCTGAAGCTGGCCGACGAGATGGAACTCGACCTGATCGAGATCTCGCCCAAGGCCGAACCTCCCGTGTGCCGCATCGCCGACTACCAGAAATTCCTCTACCAGCAGAAGAAAAAGACCAAAGAGCTGAAAGCCAATCAGGTGAAGGTCGTGATTAAAGAGATCCGATTCGGCCCGCAGACCGACGACCATGATTACAACTTCAAGCTCAAGCATGCCACCAACTTCCTCAAGGAGGGCTTCAAAGTCAAGGCGTACGTCTTTTTCCGCGGACGGTCGATCGTCTTCAAGGAGCAGGGTGAAATCCTGCTGCTGCGCTTCGCCACCGATCTGGACGAGATTGCCAAAGTGGAGATGATGCCTAAGCTCGACGGTAAGAAGATGAACATGATGCTGGCCCCCAAAGCAAAAAAATAACGCGAGTAAGGGAGTACAAGCTGTAGGCCGTGCAATACAGGCTAAAACAACAACGGCGGTACGGATAAATCCGGACCGCAGGTTGTTGTTTTTGTGTTTACGGGGAGGGCTTGACTCATGAAGTTTTTTCCGGTGCGCACCTCCTGCAAAAGCGGAATAATCCGGCCGCAGAAATATCCGGTAAATCGAATGATCGTTTTGGATAACTGACTATCTGCCTATAATCTCTATTTTTGGCAATACAAAAACGCGTTTAAAGATAACGTTAATGGTCCCTCGTTCGGAATATCGGAAATTACGGGTACGGCGCAGGAAAAAACAGATCGGACAAAAGGGGGGGGGGCCGGCCATCAACTGCGGAGGCGGACAATTGCCCTTCCGTCGGTCCTGCCGCGCCCAAGACGGTATGTACAATGAGATTTTTCAGCACTTCAAAAATAACAAGACGAAAGATTTACAGATTAATTCCAGACATCAATCCCTATGAAAACAGAAGCAACACACCTCCTGCGGAATGTATCTGCTACAAAATCAAGAACCAGAAACATGACAAAATGGCTGCTGTCCGGCTGCCTGCTGGCTTTGACGGCCTGCGGGCAGGTGCCGCAGGAACGGATCGACTCGCTGCAGGCGACCATCGCCGATTATGAAGAGAACGGCGCCGGCAGCGAAATGCCGGAGGAATTCCGCGCGCTGCAGGATTTATTCGCCGAGGTGCTGAAATCGGTGGAAGCCGAAAAAGAAAAAGTGTTCAGCAGCTACTCCGCCGCCGGGCAGAAGATGGACCGGATCGAAGAAAAACTGGACAAGATAGCCGGTGTCATCGTCGCGCGGAGCGAGCGCTTCGAGCAGATGTATAACAAATATGCGCGGGAAGTCGCCCTGGCACTCCTTATGTATGGAAGCCTGCCCAAAGACAAAACCCGAAACATCCCCCAGGAGATGAAAGACAACCTGCAGCGCGCCATCCTGCCCGCGCCCCTGCTGAGAGAACTCATGAAGGCCGAAACCTATGCGCACAAACTGGAAATCCTGAGTCCGCGGATCGAGCAGCTGGAAGCGATGAACACAATGATGAAACCGTGGCTTCCGGAGCAGAAATACGACGAATGTTTGAAAAAAGCCGAAGAGCAGTTGAAAAAAGCAAACCTCGGCAACGAGCCTCATACCGGCTTCGGACCTTTTTAAAAATCCAGGCTCCGCCCTATATCTGTCCGCGGCGAAAGGTTTTAAACACGCCGGGCGGGACAATGTCCCGCACATTATTTTGATTTTTTCGCTACCTTTGCGACAATGACCGTTCCCAACGACATATTCCGCATTACATGCGAAGCTGATTTCGAAACCGCTGCGCTGGAGGTATTCCGGCGGCAGGCCGCCGGGTGCCCGCCCTACCGCGAGTATCTCGCGCTGGCCGGAGTGCGGACGGAAGAGGTGCGCACGGCCCGCGAAATCCCGTTCCTGCCGATCGAAATTTTCAAAACCCACGACGTCTACTGCGGAGACGCGGAGCCTGAGGCGGTCTTCACCTCGTCGGCCACGACGGGCATGACGCCGTCGCGCCATCCGATGCGCTCGCTGGCGCTCTACGAGCAGACCTTCCGCGCCGCATTCCGCATGTTCTACGGCGATCCGGCGCAATGGAGCCTGTACGCCCTGCTGCCCAATTACCTGCGGCGCAAAGGGTCGTCGCTGGTCTACATGGCCGACCGGCTGATCGCCGATTGCGGTTCGGGCGGCTTTTACCTGGACGATTACGACGCCCTGCTGGCGGCCATGGAGGCTGATCCGAAGCCCAAAATCCTGCTGGGCGTGAGCTATGCGCTGTGGGACCTGGCGGAGCGTTACGCCCCGAAGCTCGAAAATACGGTCATAATGGAGACGGGCGGCATGAAGGGTTACCGCGAAGAGATTCCCAAAGAGGAGTTTCACAAAATCCTGTGCGGCGCATTCGGCGTCGGCGCGATACACTCCGAATACGGCATGGCCGAGCTGACTTCGCAGGCCTATTCGCAGGGCGGCAACCTCTTCCGCTGTCCGCCGTGGATGCGCGTCACGGCCCGCGACGTGAACGATCCGTTCGATCCGCAGCCCGCAGGCATGCGCGGAGGGCTGAACATCACCGACCTGGCGAACTGGTGGTCGTGTGCGTTCATCCAGACGCAAGACGTGGGCCGGGTCGATGCCGGCGGAGCGTTCGTCGTCGAAGGACGCATCGACCACAGCGACATCAGAGGGTGCAACTTACTGGTACAGTGAACCGAAACAGCCTGCCGCCGCAGGCGGGCAGGCCCGAACATAAAACCGAATTATGAAAACAGCAGCATTCGTCCCCATACGGCTCAACAGCCAGCGCGTCAGCGGCAAGAACCTGCGTCCGCTGGGCGGGTCGCCGCTCATGTGCCACATACTCCGGACGCTGACCGAGGTCGAGGGCATCGACGAGGTTTACGTCTATTGCAGCGACGAGCGGATCCGCGAATTCCTGCCCGAAGGGGTGCGGTTCCTGCGCCGCAGCGAGGAGCTGGACCGCGACACGACGCTGGGACGGGAGATTTACGACAGCTTCACCGCCGAGGTCGAAGCAGACCTCTATGTGCTGGCGCACGCCACGTCGCCCTTTATCCGGGCCGAGACCGTCGCAGATGCGCTCCGAAAAGTAGTTTCGGGCGAATACGACTCGGCGTTCAGCGCCGAAAAAATACAGACGTTCGCGTGGTACGAGGGGCGGCCGCTCAACTATTCGCCCGAAAACATCCCCCGCACGCAGACCATCGAGCCGGTGTATATCGAAACCAGCGCATTCTTCATCTTCCCGCGGGAATTATGGACCGGACGGCACCGCCGGATCGGAGACAGGCCCTACATGGCGGTAGTGGACCGCATCGAGGGGCTGGACATCGACTATCCGGAGGATTTCACGATGGCGGAGATCATCGCCGCGAGCCGCAACCTGCCCAAATAAAACCGGAGCGGAAGTTCCTCTCCGCGAAACTCGGTAAGAGGGGGGGGGCAGGCGAAGTGCGGCCGAGACAGCTGGGAGACCCGGCAGAAACAGCGGGAGGACCCGGCAGAGACAAGGAAGATATTCGGCAAATACTGCGGGAAGCCCCGACAGAGCCTGCGGAGAGCCCCAGCAAAGACTAGGGAGAGTCCGGCAGAGACAACCGGCGAAACCGGGCAGAGACACCGGCGAAACCCGGCAGAGACAATGGCGAAACCCGGCAGAGACAATGGGGAGGCTGACAGAAACGACGGGAAGGTCCGCCCAGAGGAGATATCCGGCGCATTTACGGGCGCAGCGGACGATATAAAAAAGGAGGAATTTCGATTCCTCCTTTTCCGTTTTTATCGGGATGCGGATAACTGTCTTTTGGGCCGTTGAGCAGCGTGTTAGCCGCGCATTTTTATTGCGGTTCAACGGGCAGCCTGCTCCGGGTCCCGTTCGTAGGCGTCGATCATCGAGCCGCGGGTGCGGTTGACGATCCGCGCGCCGAGCGCGGTGGCATAGTCGCGCAGGACTTCGTGGCCGCGGAACAGTTCGGCGACTTCGGCCAGATAGTCCGCCATCGTATAGGGTACATGGGGAACCTTTTTATAAATAGGCTGCGGTGCGGCGGCTTCCGCTCCGTCGTAATAGTGACGGTCGATGCGGCAGAGCCGGTTCCCATCGTCCACGCAGAGTCCGTCCAACAGCGTGTGGTCCACGCCGTAAAGTTCGATCCGCTTATACCCCAGCAGCAGGGCGACGTATTCGCCGACCTGCACCACCGTCCCGAAATTGGCGCTTCCCAGCCCGCGGCGGAAAAGCCAAAATTCGAGACTTCTGAAACCGCGGTACAGCTGGGTATGGAACCGGACGATGCGGATATTGGAATTGGGCAGCGCGGCGCGGTAGTCGAAGCCCTCGGGGTTGTAGTACTGCACGTAGAGATTCATCGGCCACGTAACCTTGCGGGTGAGCGTCTCGTAAAGCGCCCGGACACGGTCGCGGCACGCGCTGTCGCGGAAGAACATCGGGTCGGAAAGGACGTAATATTTCGGTTTCACGACCTCGAAGCGGTCGTCTTCGGCGAAATAATTGACCGCCAGGAAATCTTTGGTTTCGTATTCGCGGCGGTCGATCAGCCGCGGCAGATCGCCGGCCAGCGAGGGCCCGTTGCCGAGGATCACCATCGACTGCGCCGGCCGGCCTACCGTTCCGGCGCGCCCGACATAGTTGCGGAAATTCTCCTTGACGGCCATCACGGCGAAATACAACGCCGTGTCGAACGAGTTGCGGATCAAAGCGATAAGTTTCTCGGCTGCGGTCATGGTTCGTTATTCGTTAATTCCCGCTCCGGGCGGGAGGGTCGGAACGGAAGCGGCGGGACGGAACACCGTGCGTATGCGTCCGGCCGGTTCGGCCGGGAAGGTCGGCCGAAACCGTCCGCGCACCCGTTAATTATTTGCAAATGTAGCAAAAGATCGGTATCTTCGCAATAAATCAAAGCGCTTACAATGGCATCCGCAACCATCTCGGTTATCATACCCCTCTACAACAAGGAACGCGAAATCGGCGACACCCTACGTTCGGTGCTGGCCCAAACGCTGCTGCCGGCTCAGATCGTCGTCGTGGACGACGGTTCGACGGACCGCAGCGCAGAAATCGTGCGCGGCATCCGTTCGCCGCTCGTGAAGCTCGTCACGCAGCCCAATGCCGGCGAGTGCGCGGCCCGCAACCGCGCCATCGCCGAATCGACGGGCGACTACATCGCCCTGCTGGACGCCGACGATACGTGGGAGCCGGGATTTCTGGAGGAGATCGCCGCGATGATCGCGGAATTTCCGGGCTGCGGGGTCTACTCGACGGCCTTCAACATCGTCAGCCACGACGGACGTTTCCCGGCCCGCACCCCTTCGGAGCGCGGCGTGGTCGCCAATTTCTTCCGCGACTCGGCGCACCAGTACATTTCGATTCCGTCGGCCAGCGCCGTACCGCGCGCGGTCTTCGAGTCGGTCGGCGGATTTCCCGAAGGCATGAAGATCGGCGGCGACATGTATATGTGGATCAAAATCGCCCGCCGCCATGCGGTCTGCTTCTCGCCCAAACTGCTGGCGAACTATTCGAAGGTCGCATCGAACCGCTCGGCATCGAGCTACACCCCCGAGCGGACGCGCTATTCGTTCGAGGAGCTTTACGACCCTTCGGCCCCCGCGGAATACAACGAATTCGTAGCCCGCGCCGCACTGGGCAAGGCCCTTATCATCAGCGCAAAAGGCGGTACGAAAGAGGCGGCGCGCGCGGCGGAGTTTTTCAGTTACACCAAGACCTACCGCCGCACGCTGCGCAAGGTCCGCATCCTCAACGCCCTGCCCCGCAGCTGGCGCGGCCCGCTGATCGGGCTGTACAACAGCCTGGCATGGCGCATCGCCCGCAAAGGGCTGTAAATCGAATACAGATCAAAATGAAACACCTGCTCAAATCCGCCGCGGCAAAGGGGCTTCTTACAGCCCTCCTGCTTTTCGCGGCAATCGCCTGCCGGGCGCAGTCCGCGGCATCGGAAACCCCGGATTACACCATGCCCTCGGGCGGCATGGAACGCACCTACAAGTTGCACCAGCCCGCCGGCCTGCCGGAAAACGCTCCGCTGGTGGTCGTCCTGCACGGTTACGGCGGCAACAACAATCCCGACCGTTTCGCCATGAACGCCACGGCCGACCGCCACGGCTTCGCCGTCTGCTACCCGCAGGGCGCCAAAGACGGGCGCGGCAAGAACTGCTGGAACGTGGGATACCCCTTTCAGTCCGACATGACCATCGACGACGTACAGTTCCTGACCGAGCTGGTGCGTCATTTACAGAAAAAACACGGGCTGAGCAGACACAACGTCTTCTGTACGGGCATGTCGAACGGCGGGGAGATGTGTTACCAGCTGGCGGCGCAGCGGCCCGGAGTATTCGCCGCCGTGGCCCCGGTCTCGGGGCTGATGCTCGACTGGCTTTACAAAGCAGACCGGAGTACGGCTCCGGTTCCGCTCTTCGAAATCCACGGCACGGAAGACAAGACCTCGGCATGGCTGGGCGACCCGCAGAACAAAGGCGGCTGGGGAGCCTACCTGCCCGTGCCGCTGGCCGTACATTACTGGGCGGCGAAGAACCGCTGCACCGTCATGCAGACCGACAC
>CAKVKI010000133.1 GCA_934754975.1 uncultured Alistipes sp.
TTGGCCGAAACGGACGATGCGGATTTCACGGTCGCCCTCCGCAACCGCCTCGATCCCGGTCACGGGACGGTTGGCCACGGCATAGAAATACATCTTCTCGCCCGTCTGCTGCCATCCGGCGAAGACGTTATCGCCCTCCTTACGGATATCCCATGTGCGTACATGTTCGTTCGAACGCTGCAGGTCGGCCAGCAGTGCCGCCTGCGCTCCGGCGGGATAGGTGTATCTGTGGAACGCGCAGCGCAGCGTCGAGGTCAGCTCGGCATCGACGCCGTAGCGGTCGAGAAAGACCCGGTAGTAACCCGGAGCGGCCGATTCGCGCGCATGGCTGTAGGGCGAACAGTAATCCCCGGGAGCCGGCGTGCCCGTAACGGGCAGCAACGGAATATGACAGAGGTTCCAATGCCCCTTGTTGGTGTGGGTGAAGCCGTAAATCACGCTATCCTCATACTGGTAGCCCGCGCCGCTGTGGAATTTGGTGACGGGACTGACCTGCACCATGGCGTTGGGGAGCGACGAGCCGGGGAAGACCTCGGCGCCCCACGTACGTTTGGTGGGCTTGAAGCCCAGATCGACGCTGTCCCACAGCGTCGCGGTTCCCAGCAGGGGATTCACATAGTCGGTAAGGGGTTTCTGCGTCGGGGCGCACCCGGCGGCCAAAGCGAACAATACGATACAAAGTCTGGTTCTGAGCATAAGCGGTCTGAATTCGTTTCAGACAAAATTAGCGTTTTTCACCGGGCGCGTGCAAGCCCTTTCGGGCAAAAAAACTATCTTTGTCCGGCAGGCGGACTACTCTTGCACAAAACCGGACACGACACATGGAGACACTTACGCAATTTCTGATCGACTGGGGCTATTGGGGCCTTTTCTTCTCGGCGCTGATCGCCGGGAGCGTCGTGCCGTTCAGCTCCGAGGCCGTGATGCTCGTATTGGTACATATGGGGCTGGACCCCGTGCTGTGCGTCGTCTCTGCGGCTCTGGGCAACACGCTGGGCGGCATGAGCTGTTATTGGATCGGCACGCTCGGCAAGAGCGAATGGATCACCCGGCTGGGCGTAAAGGAAAAACAGCTGGACAAAGCCCGCCGGTTTCTCGCAGGCCGCGGTGCGATGATGGCCTTCTTCTCGTTCCTGCCCACCATCGGCGAGGCCATCGCCATCGTACTCGGCCTGATGCGCAGCAACGTCTGGCTCACGAGCGGCTCGATGCTCGCCGGCAAAACACTGCGTTATATCGTTGTACTGGCGACTTTTCAGGGCGCCGTATCGCTTTTTTAAAATATGGAATTCGAAATCGTAAAAACCGACACTCCGGAGCGCAGCCTGCTGTTGCTGGCCGACGAATCGGAAGAGTCCGTGGCCGACTACGCCGGCCGCGGCACGACCTATGCCGCATGCCGGAACGGGCAAATCCTCGGCCAGTACGTATTGCTGCATACGCGGCCGTTCACGGCTGAAGTGGTCAACATCGCCGTCGCGCCCGAATACCAGCGCCGGGGTATCGCCACGGCGTTATTGCAGCATGCCGTACGAACGGCCCGCGATGCGGGGTTCCACCTGCTCGAAATCGGCACGGGAGATCTGGGCGTCAGGCAAATCGCCCTGTACGAACGGTGCGGTTTCATCCGCTGCGGCATCGACGAAGATTACTTCCGGAAACACTACCCCGTCCCGTTTTTCGAAAACGGCGTAGAGTGCCGCCATATGGTGCGCCTGCGCATGGAACTGAAATAACGGATCATGTCGGTCGGATGGAACCCGTGGCACGGATGCCGCAAGATCAGCGAGGGCTGCCGCCACTGCTACGTATACCGGCAGGACGAACGGCACGACAAGGACAGCCGCGAGGTGCGTAAAACCTCGGCGTTCAACCTGCCCGTGCGCCGGAGCCGCGACGGAGCGTTCAAGGTTCCTGCGGGAGAAATGGTCTACACCTGTTTCACGTCGGATTTCCTCGTCGAAGAGGCCGACGCATGGCGCGCCGAAGCGTGGGAGATGATCCGCACGCGCAGCGACCTGCGTTTCTTCTTCATCACCAAACGTATCGACCGCCTGATGCAGGTCCTGCCGCCCGACTGGGGCGACGGTTACGAGAACCTTGCCGTAGGCTGCACCGTCGAAAATCAGGCGATGGCCGACTACCGGCTTCCGCTGCTTCTGGAAGCGCCCCTGCGCCACAAACTGATCGTCTGCGCGCCGCTGCTGGGTCCGCTCGACATCGCACGGTACCTCACGCCCGAGGTCGAGGAGGTCTCCGCGGGCGGCGAATCGGGCAACGAAGCCCGGCCGTGCGACTACGACTGGGTGCTTTCGATCCGCCGGCAGTGTCTCGATGCTGATATTCCTTTCTGCTACCACCAGACGGGCGCACGGCTCGTCAAAGACGGCCGGCTGTACCGCATCCGCCGCCAGTACCAGCACTCGCAGGCCCGCAAGGCGGGAATAAACTACAAGGTAAAACGATAGCCGCCGGCTTCCGACTCCCACACCCCGGCTTCCGCCCGCCGTACTGCCCTCCCGTTCGGCATGCTCCGCGTCCTCCCGCACAAAAAAACAGCCGCCCCGGTTTCCCGGAGCGGCTTGCTCAATACTAGGGCATATTGCGGTTAGGCGTTGTTTGCGGCCAGCGGCGAAGCCTGCTGGTATACACGCGCGGCCAGCTCCTTGTCGAGCGTATAAAGCCCGAACTTGTTGCCTTCGACAGCTTCGCATGCGGTAATCATGTCGCGGGCCGACTCCTCTTCCTCGACCTGCTCGTCCACGAACCATACGAGCATGTTGGCCGAAGCGAAATCCTTGTCTGCGGCAGCGATCGACGCCAGGTTGTTGATCATCGAAGTCACCACCTTCTCATGCTCCAGCGTATCCTTGAACATGTCCAGCGGCGAAGTCCACTCGGTGCGCACCTCGGCGATCTGCTTCAGCTCGACCTTGGCGTCGCGCGAATTGATGTAGTTCATCAGGATGCGGGCATGGTCCTGCTCCTCCTGGAACTGTACGAAGAACCAGTTGGCGACACCCTTCAGTCCTTTGGCCTCGGCGTCCATCGACATCGAAAGATAGAGATAAGCCGACCAGAGTTCGGCATTGATCTGCTCGTTCAGAGCGTCATGTAATTTCTTGCTTAACATAGCTGTATTGTTTTAAGTTTGTGTTTTTCTTTTCCTGATACAAATATACAATAGTTTTCACCGATTTGTACGGAAATCCCATCATATTATTTTATAACACAATAGTCCTCAGTTATAACAAAAAAGACGGAACCCTTGTAACAAGGATTCCGTCCCGATCAAAGCGCAATATCAGAAAATCGTGCCGTCGGCCTGAATATGCAGTTCCGCTTCGCGGTCCGACTGCGGGTCTTCCAGTTCGAAGAGATACCATTGGCGGTCGGGGCTGTCGTAGCAGTCCACTTCGTCGATCTCCCAGCCTGCATACTGCGATGTCTGCAACGCCTGCATCACCACAGCGGGGACCTCGCTCTCAAGAACTTCGGTTTTGGTCCGGAGCCAAGCGCCGCCCGTTCCGAAGTACACTTCGCGCGGCGTACGGCCGTCGATAATTTCGACTTCGAGTTCTCCCTTTTCACGCTCCGCATCGACGATGCGGGCGGCGGGATATTTCTGTCCGATAAAATCCTTTACAGCCTGCGGAAGTTCCTGCGGAAGCATATCCCCGTGGTCGTCGTCTCCATCCGTGTCGGGCGCGGCGCGCAGCAGCACGCCGTCTTCCGAATAGCAGAGGTCGAACTCCTTCTCGCCCTGCTCGACTTCGAGTACATAGACCGTTTCCAAGCCTTCGCGCATCAGCTTGTCCGCATCGTCCACATGCCAGGCGGCGTACTCGCCGCTTTCGAAAGCGGTGCGCACCGCCTGCGGAAGCAGGGCGTAAGGTACGTCCTCTTCGGTCATGTACCATTTGCCCGCGGGGTCGAACCATGCCTGCATGTCGGTCCCGCCTTCGCGGAAGTCGGCGACCAGACAGCCCTGTTTCCCGGACCATTCGACATGTCCCGCATTGGGGAACATCTGTCCGAACATATCCTGCACCGCGGCCGGAACCTTAACCGAATCCTTGTCGTCGTCACAGCCCGTCATCGCACCCAGCGAAGCCAGAGCCAGCATCAATACTGCAAACTTCTTCATAACGCTTGGTATAAGGAGTCTAGTCGTCGATATCGACCAGACGGAACTTGAGGTCGAATTTCAGGTCGAGTCCGTTGTCCAGTTCCACCTCATAGTCGCGGCGGTCGCGGTCGATTGCCGTAATCTTGTTTTTGGGGTAATTCTTGGCCACATAATCGCGGATCTGCTGCGGAACGATTGCGGCCGGCACCTCGCCGTATTTACATTCGACGTCCTTCCACTCGCCGTTCTTGGCGAACTCGACTTTTGCGCCGTTTACGAATACGACTTTATAGTCCTTGTCGAAAAGTTCCTCATCCACCTTCGAGAAGGAGACTTCGACACCCGCGAAGTGGGTTTTGATAAACTCCTGCGATACGGCCGGAAGTTCGCCGACGGCGATCGGACGGTCGTTGCCTGCGAAGGCGGGAGCGGAAGTTGCGAGCAGGGCTGCGCCTGCGAGAATCATCATGAGCTTTTTCATAATCGTTTTACTATTTTGGTTCGACATTGTTTATCGTTTACAGTGCAAAGTTGCGACCCAAAGTTGAAACGAATTTGAAATAAACGCCCCGATTCGATTTTTTTTGAATTTTACTGCGGAAAATGCACCGTGAAACAGTGACACCTATTTATATATGCATATTCGACCCGCAATCCGTAAAGGCGGCAGACGGCATCGACGATCGAAAGCCCCAGCCCTGTCGAACCCTCCTTTTTCGCGCCCTGGTAAAAACGTTCGAAGATATGGTCCGCATCTAGCCCACCGCCCGACCCGCTGTTGCAGACGCTCAGGCGGTCTGAGGCAACGGTCACCGTCACTTCGCCGCCCGCATCTCCGTGGACATAGGCGTTTTTCAGCAGGTTCGAGACCAGGCTGGCCCCCAGCGACGAATTCATGCGGGCCGTAAGCCGGCCCTCTTCGCGCAGGGAGAGATGCATGCCGCGCCCGGCGTAAATCTCGGACATATCCTCGGCCGTACGCCCGACCAGCGCATTGAAATCGACCTGTTCCGTTTCAGGGAACTGGCCGTTTTCGATCTTCGACAGCAACAGCAGCGAACGGTTGAGCCGCACCAGATAATCGAGCGTCCGCTGCACCTTCATAATCTCGCCCAACTGCTCCTCATTCAGAGCCGAACCGTCGCCCACGAGCATCTCCAGCCTGTTGCGGCAGACCGCCAGCGGGGTCTGCATCTCGTGCGACGCATTGCCGATAAACTGCTTCTGGCGGTCGAACAGCACCTCGGCCCGCTCGGCATTGCGGATCGCCGCATCGTTCAGCCGCCGGAATTCGGCGATCTTCGTATCGTTGGCCAGCGGAGCGTTCTTTCCGCCCACCCTATAGCTGTCGAGCCACCTCAGCAGGGCATACAGGGGCCGCAGGGTGCGGTGAAGGACCAATACATTAATCAGCAGAATGGTCAGCAGCAGGAAAATATACAGGTAGACGATCCACCAGAGAATCGCCTCCTGCAAATCGTCCTTTTCGATGGTCGGCGTCATCACGGTAAGCTCCTTATAGCTTCCCTCCCGGTCGCGGAAAATCATCCGCAGCACGCGGGCCGGCTCCTCTTCGTCCTTCTCCGGAATGAAAATCTCCTCGTCGCTGTAAACCATATGAGGCCGTGCGGCGGCGTATTCGGCCGACACGTCGTGCAGGAAATAGCCGTTGTTGCTGCCCGAAAACGCCGCAGGAAGCTCACGCCCCGCAAGGCTGCGTTTCACCAGCACCTCGGCATAATTCTCCAGCGAATCATCGACTTCGTCGTTGATCTCGTCGATCATCGTGAAATAGAAAAGAACCGCCCACGCCGCCAGCAGCAGCGAGAGCGCCCATGACATATGGAGCAGGATGCGGTAAACGAGTTTCATGGCGTAACGAGTTTATAGCCGAAGCCGTAAACGGCCCGGATTTCGATATCCGCCTGCGCGTCGTGCAGCCGGCGGCGGAGATTTTTCATCTGGGCGTACACGAAGTCGAAATTGTCGGCCTGGTCGATGTGGTCGCCCCACACGGCTTCGGCCAGCGTCGTCTTGTCGATCATATGGTTCGGACGGCTCATGAAGTAATAGAGTATATCGTACTCCTTGCGCAGCAACTCGACCTCCCGGCCCGCGATCTCCACACGGCGGCTGTCGGGAAACAACCGCACGTTACCGGCGTCGAGGCTCTCCTGCCCGCCGCGCTGGTGGCGGCGCACGACGCTCCGGATACGGGCGCTCAGCTCCGCGAGGTGGAAGGGCTTGGGCAGGTAGTCGTCGGCCCCCATTTCGAGTCCTCCGATCTTGTCGTCGAGCGAATCACGGGCTGAAATGATGATGATTCCCGCCTGCCTGCGCTGCCGCTTCAGCTCTTCGAGCAGCTGCAGGCCGCTTCCGTCGGGCAGCATGATGTCCAGCAGGATACAGTCGTAATCGTATCCGGCGATTTTGTCGAGTGCCGACGCATAATCGGCGGCCTGCTCGACCACATACTGTTCCCGGCGCAGGGTCTGCACCATAATCTCCCGCAGGGAGGGTTCGTCTTCGACAATCAGAATCTTCATAGCCGCATTTTTTCCCGGAGACAAAACTAATGCGCGAATCCGAAAAGAAACTGAAACCGCACCCGTCCCCGGAACCCAAATATACGAAAATTCCCGGGTTCCCCGAAGCGGGACCGCCCCGGGCCATTCAAAAGAGACGGAAACCTTTCGGTTTCCGTCTCTTTTTATCGTTCATCTCCTCTGCGGGCATCCGCCCGCATCGGGAAACTATTTTTCCGAAGAATCTATCTGGCAGGCTTTCGAACCGTCGTAAGCCCACTTCACATAGATCGCGCCCCAAGTGTAACCGCCTCCGAAAGCCGACAGAATCAGGTTGTCGCCCTTGCGAAGCTCCTTCTCGTAATCGTAAAGGCACGAAGGAATCGTCGCAGCGGTCGTGTTGCCGTTGCGGTCGATATTGATCATGCAGTCGTCTTTGGTAAGACCCATGCGGCGCGCCGTGGCGTCGATGATGCGCAGGTTGGCCTGGTGGGGCACCAGATAACGCACATCCTCGGAAGAGAGTTTGTTGCGCTCCATGATCTCGACCGACACGTCGGCCATTTTCGAAACGGCGGCCTTGAACACGGCGTGTCCGTCCCACATGATGGTATGCCAGTTGTTCTGCACGGTCTCGATC
>CAKVKI010000134.1 GCA_934754975.1 uncultured Alistipes sp.
GAGGGGTTGTGCACCTCCACCACGTCGCCCTGCGTCGTGGTGATGCGGTACGACACGTTGGGCACGGTCGTGATGACGTCCATATCGAATTCGCGGTACAGGCGTTCCTGAATGATCTCCATATGGAGCAGTCCGAGGAATCCGCAGCGGAACCCGAATCCCAGCGCCAGCGAACTCTCCGGCTCGAATGTCAGCGAAGCGTCGTTCAGCTGCAGCTTCTCCAGCGATGCGCGCAGGTCTTCGTACTGGTCGGCTTCGACGGGATATACGCCCGCAAAGACCATCGGTTTGACGTCTTCGAATCCGGCGATCGCCTCCTTTGCCGGGTTGCTCACCGTGGTAATCGTATCGCCGACCTTCACATCCGCCGAAGTCTTGATGCCCGAGCAGATATACCCTACGTCTCCGGCTTTGATCTCGCTGCGGGGCTGCATCTTGAGTTTCAGCACCCCCACTTCGTCGGCGTCGTATTCGCTGCCGGTGTTGAAGAATTTTACGTGTTCCCCTTTACGGATTTTTCCGTTAAAAACGCGGTAGTAGGCGATGATACCGCGGAACGGATTGAACACCGAGTCGAAAATCAGCGCCTGCAGCGGCGCGTCCTCGTCGCCCTGGGGAGCAGGAATGCGCTGTACGATCGCTTCAAGCACCTCCTCGACGCCCAATCCCGTTTTGCCCGATGCCAGCAGGATGTCTTCGTCTTTGCAGCCGATCAGGTCGATCACCTGGTCCTTCACTTCGTCGATCATGGCCGAATCCATGTCGATTTTGTTCAGTACGGGAATGATTTCCAGATCATGTCCCACGGCCAGATAGAGGTTGGATATGGTCTGCGCCTGAATGCCCTGCGTGGCGTCCACCACTAGCAGCGCCCCTTCGCACGACGCGATGGCGCGCGAGACTTCATACGAGAAATCCACGTGTCCCGGGGTGTCGATCAGGTTGAGCGTGTACTGCCGGCCGTCGCGGGCCGTATATTCCATCTGGATCGCATGGCTCTTGATCGTAATGCCCTTTTCGCGTTCGAGGTCCATATCGTCGAGTACCTGCGCCTGCATTTCGCGCTGGTTCAGGGTATTGGTCTTTTCCAACAGGCGGTCCGCCAATGTACTCTTACCGTGGTCGATGTGGGCTATGATGCAAAAATTGCGTATGTTCTTCATATATTCATCTAAAAATGTGTGCAAATATACGAATTATTTTGGATTTACGGGAGCGCTCCGCCGTGCCCGGCCGGAAAATCGTGCGAACCGGATTTTTCCTCTCTTTGCGGAAAACAGGATGCGCCCGGACAAGTCCGAAAATAAATTTTCGTTTTGTCTCCGCTGTCTTTGTCCCCGCCTTAGATAGCTCCGTCCCGGCAGAATGTAAGTTTGCTTGCTTCTGCCCCCGACTTTCGCTATCTTTGCGCCCGCAAACATTATTTTCGCATGAATACCGTATCGAAATATATCTCGCTGGTGAAGTTCGCCCACACGATCTTCGCCATGCCTTTCGCCGCCGTCGGCTTCGTCTATGCCTTTACGACGTTGCCCGCCGGGGCGCACGACGCGGCGTGGTGGCTCACGCGCGCGGTGCAGGTCCTGTTCTGCATGGTCTTCGCCCGCAATACCGCCATGGGCTTCAACCGCTGGGCCGACCGGCGCATCGACGCCGAAAATCCCCGCACCGCCGGCCGTGAAATCCCCGCCGGCGTGATTCCGGCCCGGCATGCGCTTCGGTTCGTGGCGGTCAATGCCCTGCTGTTCATCGCCGCCGCTTCGACGATCAACCTGCTGACTGCCCTGCTGTCGCCCGTGGCGCTTTTCGTCATCCTGTTTTACAGCTATTGCAAACGCTTCACCGCACTGGCGCACCTGGTGCTGGGGCTCTCGCTCGGCATTGCGCCCGTCGGGGCCTATATCGCCGTCACGGGCCGCATCGCCCTCGAACCCTGCATCCTCTCCCTGCTGGTGATGACCTGGTGCGGCGGCTTCGACATCATCTATGCCCTGCAGGACGCCGTCTTCGACCGCGAAAGGGGCCTGCATTCCATCCCTTCGCGCTTTTCGGCCCGCACGGCGCTCGCCCTGAGCTGCGGTCTGCACGCCGTGAGCGTCGCCGCCCTGCTGTGGTTCGTCTCCTACTGCCCCGGTTCTGTGTGGCTCTGGATCGGAGCCGGGATTTTCACGGGCCTGCTGCTGCTCGAACACCTGCTCGTGACACCCTCGCGCCAGCGCAATATCGGCATCGCTTTCGGCACGCTCAACGGCCTTGCGAGCCTTACGCTGGCGGCCGGAATAATCGCGGATTTGCTCATATAAACCAAATGACTTATATTTGCAACTTCAATCAGGTTAAAAGTTAGGATAACATGCTAAGCAGACAAATTGCACAAAAGCTTCGGGGCTTCGAAACCCCCTTCTATCTCTATGATACGGCGTTGCTGCGCCAGACCCTCGAAAGCGTCGTATACGAGTCCAAAAAATACGGCTACAAGGTGCATTATGCCATCAAAGCCAATTACGACGATCATCTGCTGGCTATTATCCGCGAGTACGGACTGGGTATCGACTGCGCCAGCGGCAACGAGCTGCGCAAGGCTATCGAAGCCGGGTTCGACCCCAAGGGCATCGTTTACGCCGGAGTCGGCAAGCGCGACAAGGAGCTGCGCTATGCCATCGGACAGGAGATCATGGCGATCAACTGCGAGTCGATCGAGGAACTGGAACTTGTGAACCGGCTTGCGGGCGAGGCCGGCAAGAAGACCGACGTGGCCCTGCGCATCAATCCCGACATCGATCCCAAGACCAATCACTGCATTGATACCGGCCAGGCAGACAGTAAGTTCGGTATTTCATATGAAGAGGTACTTGAACATGCCAAGGAGATCAAATCGCTCAAGCATATCAATATCGTAGGCATCCACCTGCATATCGGTTCTCAGATCCGCGAACTGCATGTGTTCGAGAATATGTGCAATAAGGTGAACGTCATCGTCGAGAACCTCGAAAAACTGGGCTTCTCGTTCCGTTTCGTCGATGTCGGCGGCGGTCTGGGCGTCAATTACGACGTGCCTGAAAACGAGCCTATTCCCAACTTTGCATCGCTCTTCTCGATCGTACACAACCACCTCGCCGTCGGCGACCGCGAAGTGCATTTCGAGTTCGGCCGTTCGATCGTCGCCGAGTGCGGCGAGCTGATTACGACGGTGCTTTTCAACAAGACCACCGCCACGGGCCGCAAATTGGTGATCGTCGACGCCAGCATGACCGAGTTGATCCGCCCTGCGCTCTACGGTTCGTACCACAACATCGAAAACATCACTTCGGAAGACGAAGCGCGCGATAAATACACCATCGTCGGCACGGCCTGCGAATCGACCGACGTATTCGACGAAAACGTGACCCTCCGCAAGACCCGCCGCGGCGACCTGCTGACCCTCAAGTCGGCCGGAGCCTACGGCATGTCGATGGCGTCGCGCTACAACCTGCACGACCTTCCGGGTGCGGTTTACAGCGACGAAATCCGATAGCCGGGCCGTCTTTCGTAATCCGAACCGCCGAACGCTCCCGAACCGAGCCGGACGTCAATCCGCCGAATTCGCACTATGTGGCTGACCCTCGCCTTCGCCTCCGCCGTACTGCTGGGCTTTTACGATGCGGCCAAGAAGAAATCCCTTACGGGAAATGCCGTACTGCCCGTATTGCTGCTCAATACCCTCTTCTCGGCGCTTTTCCTGCTGCCGATGATCGTCTCGGCCGAGTGCGGCTTCGGGTGGTTCGACGGCACGATACTGGCCGCTTTGCCCGGTACGCTTCAGGCGCACGGACTGGTGCTGCTTAAATCCCTCATCGTCCTCACTTCGTGGATTTTCGGCTATTTCGCCATGAAGCATCTGCCGATCACCATCGTCGGCCCGATCAACGCCACGCGGCCCGTCATGGTGCTTATCGGCGCCATGCTTATTTTCGGCGAACGGCTCAACGCCTGCCAGTGGACCGGCGTGGTGCTGACCCTCCTCTCGCTCTTCCTGCTGAGCCGTTCGAGCCGCCGCGAAGGTGTCGATTTCCGGCATAACATCTGGATTCTCTTTATCGCGGTGGCCGCCGTAGCCGCCGTCGTAAGCGGACTGTACGACAAATATATCATGGGACGTCTCGATCCGGTCTTCGTGCAGGGATGGTGCAACCTCTATCTGTTCGGTCTGATGTCGGTCGTCGTGGGCATACTCTGGTGGCCGCGCCGCCGTACGACCACTCCGTTTCATTGGACTTGGGCCATTCCGCTGATCTCGTTCTTCCTGGTATTGGCCGACTTCGCCTATTTTTACGCCCTGCACCAGCCCGACGCCATGCTCTCCGTCGTGTCTATGGTTCGCCGCAGTTCGGTCGTGGTGTCGTTTATGTGCGGCGCCGTGCTGTTCCGCGAACATAATCTCCGCTCCAAAGCCTTCGACCTGGCTTTTATCCTCGTCGGCATGTTCTTCCTCTGGCTGGGATCGAGGTGATCGGCAGCAGTGGCGAAGAGTGGTACTTCCAGACCTTCCCTTCCGTATGGGCGCAGGCCGGATTCCGGTCCCGAAACAGTCGGTTTCAAATAAAAAAGACAGCCCGGAAACGGCTGTCTTTTCTGATGCGGAATAATCGGTTTGCAGCCCTGCTATATCAGCTGTTCCAGCTGATTGACCGTCTTTGCGATCTCGGCGTCCCCCGGTGCGTAGTCTTTCAGCGCTCCCGCCAGGTACTGTTCGTAGGCATAGAGGTCGATCACGCCGTTGCCCGAGAGGTTGAACAGAATCGTCTTGGGCGTCCCCTCCTCTTTGGCCTTCAGGGCTTCGCGGATGGCCGCGGCGATGGCGTGCGTCGATTCCGGCGCCGGGATGATCCCCTCGGTCTTGGCGAAGAGAATGCCTGCGGCGAGGGTTTCGGTCTGCGGCAGCGACTGCGCTTCGACCAGTCCGTCTTTGAGCAGCTGGCTGACGATCGACCCCGCGCCGTGGTAACGCAAACCGCCCGCATGGATGTCCGACGGCTGGAAATCGTGGCCCAGCGTATACATCGGCAGCAGGGGCGTGAATCCCGCCACGTCGCCGAAGTCGTACTGGAAGCTGCCGCGCGTGAGCTTTGGACAGCTCGACGGTTCGACCGCCACGATCCGGATGTTTTTGCCTTCCGTGAGGTTCTTGCGCAGGAACGGAAATCCCAGTCCTGCGAAGTTGCTGCCGCCGCCGAAGCACCCGATCACCACGTCCGGTTCGGCGTCGGCCATCTCCATCTGCATCACGGCTTCCTGTCCGATGATGCTTTGGTGCAGAATTACGTGATTCAGTACGCTTCCCAGGCAGTAACGCGTGTCTTCGGGGTGCTTCAGCGCCATTTCGACCGCTTCCGAAATCGCCAGTCCGAGACTTCCCGAGCAGTTCGGGTCGCGTTCCAGCGCCGCACGGCCCGATGCCGTGAGCGTACTGGGCGATGCGATGCACTCCGCGCCCCAGGTGTTCATCATCAGCCGCCGGTAGGGCTTCTGGTCGTAGCTGACCTTGACCATGTAAACCTGCAGGTCTATGCCGAAGTGCTTGGCTGCGAATGCGATCGCTGCGCCCCACTGCCCTGCGCCCGTCTCGGTGGTCAGGCGGCGTATGCCCTGCTTGTAGTTGTAGTAAGCCTGCGGCACGGCGGTGTTGGGCTTGTGCGACCCTGCCGGCGAAACGCTCTCGTTCTTGAAATAGATTTTCGCGGGCGTGCCGAGCGCCTTCTCCAGTCCGGTAGCCCGCACGAGCGGCGTAGGTCTCCATATTTTGTAAATCTCCTGCACTTCTTCGGGTATGTCGATGAACCGTTCCACAGACATCTCCTGGTCGATCAGTTCTTCGGCGAAGATGGCGCTCATCTGCTCTTTGGTTACGGGCTGCTTGGTCGCGGGGTGCAGCGGGGGCAGCGGTTTGTTGGGCATGTCGGCCACGATGTTGTACCATTGCGTGGGCATCTGATTCTCGGTCAGGCAGAATTTTTTCGTTTCCATAGTCTTTTTTTTATTTTTCCGTTTGTTTTGTGAAAGTGCAAAAGAAAAAGCCCGCTGTTTACTCTCTCGTAAACAACGGGCTTGTGATTGGTATCAGGTTTCAACTATACACGCACGGAGCCGCACTCATTGTCCACGAGAGTCAACGAGCGCCACCACCAAGCCTGTATGTTAAAATTGCAAATCATATTCGTTTTGGCAAATATAGCGGGTCCGATCCTTAAATCCAAATTTTTTGCCGGAAATTTTCGATACCTAAATATAAAGCGTTATTCTTTCTTCGTTCCCCGTCGGCGGAAAATCAGCCCCAGGAGCGCCAGTGCGACGGCCATGGAACCCGTGCCGCGCAGCGCCGGCGGAAGTTCCGAAACCAGCCCCCAGATACTTATGGCTCCTCCGTACAGGGCGAATACGATAATGCCCGCGTCTGCCGGAGTGATTTTTTTGTCCGCCATGGGTTTAGTGCTTTAATCTCGACAAAATTAACAATTTTTATGTATCTTTGTTCGATTTTAGCTAATTCTCAAATACAACGATATGAATATTTCGTATAACTGGCTTAAACGCTATCTCGACACCGACCTTCCGGCCGAAGAAATCGCACGGATACTGACCGACATCGGACTCGAAGTCGAAGGATTCGAGAAGATCGAGACCATAAAGGGCGGGCTTCAGGGCGTTGTGGTCGGCGAAGTGCTGACTTGTACGGAGCATCCCGATTCGGACCACCTGCACATAACCACGGTCGATGTCGGCGCCGGAGAGCCCCTGCAGATCGTCTGCGGCGCGCCCAACTGCCGGGCCGGACTGAAGGTACTCTGCGCCACGGTCGGCGCGGTACTCTACCCCGACGGCGGCGATGAGGAATTCAAGATCAAACGCAGCAAAATCCGCGGCGTGGAGTCGCTCGGCATGCTTTGCGCCGAGGACGAACTCGGTATCGGCGCTTCGCACGACGGCATTATGGAACTCCCGGCCGACGCCCGCGTCGGTACGACCGCCAAAGAATACCTCGCCATCGAGGACGATTACCTGATCGAAGTGGGACTCACCCCCAACCGCGTCGATGCCGCGTCGCATATCGGCGTGGCGCGCGATTTGGCGGCTTACTTCAAAAGTCAGGGCCTGAACGCCGAAGTGAAGATGCCCGACGTCTCGGCCTTCGCTCCCGACAACCGCGACCTGCCAGTGACGATCCGCGTCGAGAACCACGAAGCGGCTCCCCGC
>CAKVKI010000135.1 GCA_934754975.1 uncultured Alistipes sp.
GAAAATAATTCAAAAAGCCGGGTAAAAAGCACGAAATCTTTTTAACTTTGTCAAGAAGAGGAGGGACGGGGACCCGCCGACGGCATATCCTGCGGCTGCGCCGCCGGGAGCGGAATCCGGCGGAAAATACGTTCCCGCAGTTAATTATCACGCATATGGCAATTTTCAAAGTCGAAGGAGGCCACCGCCTTCACGGTAGCATTACGCCCCAGGGCGCCAAGAACGAGGCGTTGCAGATACTCTGCGCCACGCTGCTGACGCCCGAGCGGGTCACGGTGCATAACATCCCCCGGATTCTGGACGTCATGCAGCTCATCGAACTGCTGCGCCGCATGGGCGTCGAGGTCGAGCAGCTCGCCGAGGACACCTACAGTTTCTGTGCCCGGGAGATCGACTTCGACTACCTGCGCTCGGAGGACTACCGCCGGCGCTGCATGCGCCTGCGGGGTTCGGTGATGCTCATCGGCCCGATGCTGGCCCGCTTCGGCGTGGGTTACATCCCCAAGCCGGGCGGCGACAAGATCGGCCGCCGGAGGCTCGACACCCACTTCATCGGGTTCCAGAAACTCGGCGCAAAATTCAATTTCGACATCGCCGACGAGTTCTTCATGGTCGAAGGCAAAGAGCTGAAAGGCACTTATATGCTGCTGGACGAAGCTTCGGTGACGGGAACCGCCAACATCGTCATGGCCGCAGTCATGGCCAAGGGCTTCACGACGATCTACAACGCGGCGTGCGAACCCTACCTGCAGCAGCTATGCAAGATGCTCAACCGCATGGGGGCGCGCATCTCGGGCATCGCGTCGAACCTGCTGACCATCGAGGGCGTCGATTCGCTCGGCGGCACGGAGCATGCGTTGCTGCCCGACATGATCGAGGTGGGCAGTTTCATCGGCATGGCGGCCATGAACCAGTCGGAGCTGACCATCCGCAACGTCTCGTTCGAGAACCTCGGCATCATCCCCGCGCAGTTCGCCCGCATGGGCATCCGCTTCGAGCAGCGCGGCGACGACATTCATATTCCCCGGCAGGACCACTACTCCATCGAGACCTTCCTCGACGGGTCGATCATGAACATCGCCGACGCACCGTGGCCGGGACTCACGCCCGACCTGCTGTCGATCTTCCTCGTGGTGGCGACGCAGGCCAAAGGAGCCGTGCTGATTCACCAGAAGATGTTCGAAAGCCGCCTGTTCTTCGTCGACAAGCTGATCGACATGGGGGCGCAGATCATCCTGTGCGACCCCCACCGCGCCACGGTCATCGGTCACGACCACCGCATCCGCCTGCGTGCGACGCGCATGACTTCGCCCGACATCCGCGCTGGCGTAGCGCTGCTGATCGCCGCCATGTCGGCCGAGGGAGTCTCGACAATCCAGAACATCGACCAGATCGACCGCGGCTACCGCGACATCGACGGCCGCCTGAACGCCCTCGGCGCCAGGATCACCCGCATCGACGAGTGCGAATAACAAACCGAAATAAACGATTTTATAATTTATGTTTTTGGAAAACGCCAGCAAAAAAGGCTGGATCGAAGTAATCTGCGGCTCGATGTTCTCGGGTAAGACCGAGGAGCTGATACGCCGTCTCAAACGCGCCAAATTCGCCCACCAGAAGGTCGAAATCTTCAAACCCCGCATCGACGTACGCTATTCGGAAGAAGAGGTCGTCTCGCACGACGCCAACACCATCCGCTCCACGCCGGTCGATTCGGCCCGGAACATCCTGCTTATGACCTCCGACGTCGATATCGTGGGCATCGACGAAGCACAGTTTTTCGACGACGGCATCATCGAAGTCTGCCGCGAACTGGCCGACAGCGGCGTGCGGGTGATCGTCGCGGGACTCGACATGGACTACACCGGCAAGCCCTTCGGCCCGATGCCGGCGCTGATGGCCACGGCCGAATATGTCACCAAGGTCCACGCCATCTGTGTCCGCTGCGGCAACCTCGCGCACCATTCGCACCGCCTGACCCAGGACGAGAAACTGGTCGTGCTGGGCGAAACCGATTCCTACGAAGCGATCTGCCGGCACTGTTTCAAAGAGCTGGTGCGCAACCGGAAAGAAAAAGAGTAGCCGCATAAAACTCCCGCCGCAAAGAGATCCCGAAGGGTCTCTTTTTTCGTCCCGTCTTTTTTGCCGAAAGACTTTCTGCGGCGGTACGCCAGACCGCAGCGGGAAGAGGCGCGATAAGTACCCGGGATAACGAAACCCGCAAGTTGGTCCGGCCAGAAATTAATCGTACCTTTGCATCTATAAGATACCGCCCATGAAGGAACTGAAGTTAGCCAGCCACAACACCACGCTCGTCGACAGCGTCGAAGAGAGCCTGATCTCCTACTTCAAAAAACAGGGACTGCGTCCCGGATGCAGCATTCCGAACGAAATGGAACTCGCGGCATCGCTGGGAGTCGGCCGCGCCGTCTTGCGCGAAGCCCTGAGCCGGTTCAAGATGACCGGCATGATCGTCTCGCGCACCAAGAAAGGCATGGTGCTGGGCGAACCGTCGCTGCTGAACGGCATGAAGCGGTGCATCAATCCGCTGCTGATGAACGAATCGACGCTGTGCAACATCCTCGAATTCCGCGTAGCGCTCGAAATCGGCATCAGCGACAATATCTTCCGCAACCTCACCGACGGCGACGTCGCAGAACTGGAAGAGATCGTGGAGATGAGTCAGGTGATCGGCAACAACAAATACGCCCCGGTCAGCGAACACCGTTTCCATACGAAGCTCTATGAAATCACGGGCAACAAGATCATCACCGAATTTCAGGACATCATCTACCCCGTGCTGGATTTCGTCAAGGAGAAGTACCGCGACTTTCTGGAACCGATCGAAAAGGAGCTGGAGCGTGCCGGAGCGTTGGTGACGCACCGCGACCTGCTGGAGTATATCAAAAAACGCGACCTGAAAGGGTACAAGAAAGCGATCGAAGAGCATTTCAAGCTCTATTCGATCTACCTGGAGCGCCACAAGAAATAGCTCCCGGAGATTGTGCGGACAGCATAATGCGCCGCGGTTCGGAGGGCAGCCCGCCGGACGCAGTTCGCAGCAGAACAAATAAAAACCGCCGCTTGCAGTAAGCGGCGGTTTTATTATTCCGGCCCCCGAATGACTATTCCGGCGGCAGAACAACGGCAAAACCTATTTCCCCGGCCCGGGCATGAAGGCCCCGACAACAGGCTCCGGCCTGCTACCGGGCCGCACGCAGCGCCCCGATAAACCCGGGCCAGAGACTCCACAGGTTTTCGGTCTGGAGCCACAATTCGCGGGCCTGCGCCTGCTGCGAGGGACGTTCGCCCTCGATATCGCGCAGGTAGGCTTCATCGGCGGGGTGTTCCTCGGCCGTGAATTCGGCGAAATAGGGCGCAAAGCGGGTTTTGAAGCGCTGCAACTCCCCTTCGGGCAGCTTCCCGCCGCGGCGGAACGCCGACCAGAGCAGCAGAATTTCGCGGCTGGCGTACTTGTCCGACACGTCGTTGATAACCTCGTCGAACAGTTCCTGCTCGTCCATGGCCAGATAATCGAAAGCCAGCAGTTCGCTCCCCTCCAGGTGGTCCTCGGGGTCCAGTTCCAACAGCAGTTCCAACAGGGCCGCAGACATCTCGAAATCATTAATCAGGAAGTGGTCGATGGCCGACGCCTGAATCAGTTCGAGGGCCGCCCGCGAATTGCGGTGGTTCCATTCGAGGTTCACCTCTTCCTCCTCGGGCACCAGAGCCGCAAGGCGCTGAAAGGCCTGAAACCGCTCGTTACAAGCCTCCTCGACACTTCCCGCACGCTCCATTTCCCGGGTATGCGCCAATATTCCGGCAAAATTATAAGGTCCCTCGCCGATCACCTCGAAGGTCTGGTCGGCAGTCGGGTTAAGATAGGCATTTTGCATCACGCCGCATTTTAAAAATTAGGATTATCAATAGCACGAGTGTCACCGCCCCGCCCAGCAGGTAGGCCGCCGCACGGTCTTGCATGCCGCACATGAGCGGAGAAATAAAGACATAGGAGGAGCAGACGTAAGTCATGACCAGCGCCGGAACAAGACCGACCCAGCGGTTGCGGCCGTGCCGGTTCAGATAGGCCGTAATCATCCACAGCGTAACCATCGCAAGCGTCTGGTTCATCCATGCGAAATAGCTCCACATCGCCTGAAAAGGCAGGCAGAAAATAATCACGAGACCTGCGGCGAAGAGCGGAACGCTGATATAGATACGTTTGCGCAGGCTCCGCTGCTCAATGCCCATAAAGTCGGCGACGATCAGCCGCGCCGAACGGAACGCCGTGTCGCCCGAAGTAATCGCACAGGCCACGACCCCGAAAATCACGAACCCGGCCAGCACCTCGCCCAGCGTGTCGCGGGCGATTACATCGACCATCACGGCCGCCTGTCCGCCGTATTCGGCAATCGCGGCATTCAAGCCTCCGACCCCGTTCCAGAACGCCATGGCGATAGCCGCCCAGATCAGGGCGATGATGCTTTCGGAGATCATGGCGCCGTAAAACACGGGCCGGGCCTGACGCTCGGAGCCCAGACAGCGGGCCATCAGCGGCGACTGCGTGGCATGAAATCCCGAAATCGCACCGCAGGCGATGGTCGTGAAGAGCATCGGGATGATCGGGAACCGCGCCGCATCGGCGATCTGGTTCCGGAAAGAGGTGAATTCGGGAATCGTATACTTCCCGCTGAAAAACAGCACTGCAAGGATTCCCAGCGCCATGAAAAGCAGCGCACAGCCGAAAACCGGATAGATGCGCCCGATAATCTTATCGACCGGCAGCAAGGTCGCCACGATATAATAAACGAGAATGACGCCCAGAATAACTAGCAGCAGCCACGAAAAATCGCCGAAAGCGATCCCCGAAAGCGCCGGAGCGTCGATACGGTTGGCCACCAGCGAAGCGGGCTGCGAGAGGAACACCGCCCCCACGAGGACCATCAGCCCGACCGAGAAGACGCGCATCAGCTGTTTGGCTCCGCTCCCCAGATAGGTACCGACCGTCTCCGGAAGGCTCGCACCGTTGCTGCGCAGGGAGATCATACCGGCGATAAAGTCATGGGCGGCGCCCATGAAAATCCCGCCGAACGTGATCCAGAGAAACGCCACGGGACCGTAAGCCGCGCCCAGCACGGCGCCGAAAATCGGTCCCAGACCGGCGATATTGAGCAACTGGACGAGGAATGTCTTCCACATCGGCATCGGAATATAATCCACGCCGTCGAACGACGTGGCCGAGGGTACGGGGCGGCTGGCATCGGCCCCGCAAAGACGTTCCAGATAACGCCCGTATGTAAAATACGCCGCTACCAGCAGTGCAAGGCACACCAGGAAAGTGATCATAGCCGGGTTAGTTTTGCGCGAATATAGTAAGAAAAGTGAGAATTTTTGAAAAATTGTTGCTGGAAAAAAATATTTTTCAGATATTTGCAGTCCCAAAGAGAACTCAATGTTCTCGGAAAGCCGAAATAGCTCAGTTGGTAGAGCGTTTCACTCGTAATGAAGAGGTCCCGGGTTCAAGTCCCGGTTTCGGCTCGGAAAATCAGCGACTTATCGAAAAGATAGTCGCTGATTTTTTCGTTTACAGGCATCGAAAAAAGGGTCTCTTCAACCTGCTGGCCCGGCATTCGCTACCGGCTTGACCTATATGGACTTCGGTCTGAAGAGGTTGTCCATGAACGGCCCTTTTTCGTTTCCGGCAGCGGCAGGACAGGCTGCGGCGCACAAAAAACAGGCTGCATTCCGCCGCCGGACACCGACGTACAAAAGGACCGGCCGAGAAATATCTGCAAATAATCGCAAAAATTCAAATTATAATGCCTACCTTTGTCAACCCGAACAACTGAGTTCATCTTGTAACTTTCTTGGCAATGCACTGTCCCGCTAACCTTTAGCAGGCCTTCTCATCGCTGATTCAGCACTCAAAATCGACTTTTCTTGTTCAAATAGCGACCGTCTGCGGGTGTGTTTCACGACCCGGAGAGCAGGTCGGGAGATGAAATCCGTTTGCGGAACAGAAGTTACAACGAACGGCATATGACTCGAATTAAGGTTCTCAAGTTTCGCATCAATAATACTTCGTGCGGGCGCGCCGCCCCGACTCATCCCACGTTTTCTTGTTGAAATTAATGAAAAACCGATAATAAGTCGGATAAAATAATTACATTTAGGGACTTAAAACAGCAGGGCGGCACGGAAGACTTCCGCAGAGAAGATGCAGAAACGGCAGACGAAGGCTCAGGACAAACACATTTAACAAAATAATTAATGGCGATTTCATTCAACAAAAGAGAATTAGAGAAGAAAAAACAAGGCAAGAAGTTAGAGAAGCAACAGCGCAAAGAGGAACGCAAAGCCAACAAAGGCGGCAGTTCGCTCGATGACATGATCGCGTACGTCGATGCAGACGGTATGATTACCGACACGCCGCCCGACATGAGCAACAAACCGAAGGTCGATGCAGATACCATTGCGGTGTCCGTTCCCAAGAAAGAGGAGCAGGAGCCTGTCGCGCTGCGGGGACGTGTGGAACATTTCAACGCAGACAAAGGCTATGGTTTCATCAAGGACATAGACAGCACGGAGAAATATTTCTTCCACATCAGCAACGCACCGGCCGACATTGCCGAAGGCGCCCTGGTGACTTTCGAAACCGAACGCGGCCAGCGGGGACTCAATGCGGTCAACATAACATATACGAAATAAACAGCATCATTTCACATAATTAAAAAACAGATGAACATTTACGTTTCAAAACTGAACTTCCGCACGACAAGCGAGAGTTTGCAGGCACTTTTCGCACAGTACGGAGAAGTATCTTCGGCTAACATCATTACAGACCGCGAGACCGGACGTTCGCGCGGCTTCGGCTTTGTCGAAATGCCCGACGACACTCAGGGTCAGAGCGCTATCGACGCTCTGAACGGCAGCGACTTCGAAGGCATGACGATCATCGTAAACGTAGCCCGCCCCAAAACCGAGCATGGCAACGGCGGCGGATACGGCGGCAACCGCGGCGGTGGCGGATACAACCGCGACGGTTACAGCAAGAGAAGATTCTAATCAGGATCATGTTCCGATAGACGGCCGCAGGTAGTACTACCTGCGGCTATTTCATTTTGCGCCGGAAAAGACGGCAGAAAAGGTGGGCCAAGACCGGAACCACAACCGCAGAGGAGAGAACCGGAATGAAAGAGGACAAGGCGGGGAGCGAAGTCCAAAACAG
>CAKVKI010000136.1 GCA_934754975.1 uncultured Alistipes sp.
GGCTGATCCTGCGCACGCTCGAAATATACACCGACACTGTGACGATGGCCCGGTACGATGCCACCCGGGGCGTTGTTATAGGAGATATCTATCCCGACCGGGTGCCGCTCGTGGTTTTCAACGGTTCTTTTTCTTCGATCGAATCATGGCTGAAGATGTGCCGGGCCGATGCCTTCTCGGTGTCGGCCGACGTGCCGATGCACTATTTCTACATGCTCCCTGTCGAAGCCGTGCAGACCTATGGCGTGCGGGGAAAATACGGCGCGATCTGTATCGACATCGTGGAGTGATTTTCGCCGGAATACGGCTGCCGAAACCGCGTTGTACGTCGATTCGTGGTAATTGATATTCGTATTGTATGCTGGGTGCATATGCTTCTGACTGGCAATCGACGCATATTTTGTCATAGATGAAATACCCTGTACAGAGCTTCGAGAGTCTCTGCGTGGGGCGTTTTTTGAAGAATGTTTTGGTATGTGCAATAATTTGATTATATTTAGGAAACCCTTGAAAAATCCCTAAAAAAATGAAAAATATTTTCATACTCTTTATTGTCGTTGTCTTTGTTTCCGAATGTGCATATTCTCAGCAAATAGACATCGTCAGGCTCAAAATTGGCAAAAGTATTACCGGGCAGATTACGGCATCCAGCGATGAATTTGTTTCGATTTCCACGTCTGACGGGATGGAATACACATATCCGGTTGCCGACATAAAAAGAATTAAACATCACCGTCAGGTGGTGAATAATGTCAGTTATATTTTGGAGGCGGGCATCGCATGTTTTGGTGCCGGCCGCTCAGCCGTGAGTTATGAAGGGGCGTTTGCATCGCTTTACAGATTGCGTCCTCGGCTGCTTGTCGGAGGTGGGGTTGCTGTACAATATCTGAATTATGCGAATTGGTACGGCAAGCATGACACAGATGTGGATGCTGGCAGTTTTGATTTGGATAAACATGAGAAAGGAATAGGTGTTCCGATTTATGCCGAAGCTCGTTATTTTTTGACTCGTCCGGGAATGTTTGCCTTCTTTGCCGATCTGAAAGCAGGCTATCGCGTCGGTAAAAGTTCGGGATTTTACCTGAGTCCTATGGTTGGCGTAATGGTCAGCCGTACCATAACTTTTGGTGTTGGCGCGAGTTTTTGGGATCTGCGTCGCTATTATACGAAAGTAACATATACCGGATATATTCCGTCATTTCAGGGATATGGGGCTAAATTGGAGGAAATCGATATGGATAAACATAAGAAACCCAATTTTTGGTTGCGTTTGGGTGTGAAGTTTTGATCGGAGCCGATATTGCCGATTGGTCGAGCATCTTTTCGGTGCGGACGGTTTGCTTTAGAGCTTCGGATTGTTGTGGTGCCGCTCCCTGTCGCGCGAGGTTTTCTTGGCGAAGTTGGCTTCCATGGCAGCCGTGAGGTCCACGCCTGTTTGGTTGGCCAGGCACGTCAGCACCCACAGCACGTCGGCAATCTCATCCGCAAGATTGCATTTTTCGCCCTCCTTGAAGGACTGGTCGCCGTATTTGCGTGCCATGATGCGTGCCAGCTCCCCCACTTCTTCGGTCAGCACGGCCATATTGGTCAATTCGCTGAAGTAGCGCACTCCGTACTCTTTGATCCATGTATCGACCTGCCGCTGTAATTCGCTTAGTTCCATTGTCCGTCTGATTTTTCCGAAAGGTACGAAAAAATCCCGCTTCCCCGGACAGGAGGAAGCGGGAAATGCGATATTCGCGCCGCATGCTTCCACCAACGCTGTGGGCTTTTAGACCGGGTGCGGGCTGTCGATCCCGCTTTTATCCATATGTTCCGGTTTTCGTTTCTATCCTCAGGCCCCTGCCTTCTACTGCTTTTTCAGTACGAAGTTGGCGTTGAATACCTTGGCCCGCCCGTTGAGGAAGTCACGATACTCTTCGAACATTTCCCGGGGATAGGTCCCGGCTTTTATCGAGGTGCGCTGTTCGACGGTAATCAGTCCCGGTTCGATATCGACCTGCTGCGAATAGCTGCCGAACGGCGCCGTGACGTCGCACGAGACCGGACGCGCTTCGATCTGCATGTTTTCGGGCATGCGGATCCTCACGATCGTCCTGTCGACGTAACCGATCGGATAATAGATATCGTACAGACGTTCCTTGTCCCGGTACATTTTTTCTTTGCTGAACGGAGTCAGAGGCAGAAAACAGCGGTTGCCCGTGGTGCTGAAATACTTGGGCGACGAGATGTCATACGCGATCTCGATCGAGGGCAGTGCGGTTTTCTGCTCGTCGAAGGTGATGTTCGACACCTTGATCATCGGGATTTTCAGGTCGCCGAGCAGAAAGTCGGCGCGTTTCTTCTCCTCTTTTTTTGGGAATCCCATCATCCGTTCGTACTGCGCCACTTCGTAACGTTCGGTGACATGTCCTTCGGCCGATCCGTCTTCCCGGATCGTAATATCCACCTGCTGTACCATGCGGTTCAGCGAATCGGCATACTGCGGAAGCGTTACGAATTCGCCCGTACCGTTGCGGAAGATAACCGCGTCGTGTCCGGCGATGTCCTCATGCACATATCCGAACGGAACGTCGGTATTGGTACATTCCAGCCAGAGGGTCTCCCCTTCGAGCGGGACACGCAGAATGGCGTGGTTGGCTTGGCTGGGAGATGCGAAGTCGGGATACATTTTCCGGCGCGCCGTGTGGATGATCGCATAGTCCGAATCGATTCCGCACTCCTTGAGCATGGCGAGCAGGTAGTTCGAGAGCGCCTTGCAGTCGCCGAATTTGGTGCGGAACACCTCCGCGGCGGACGACGGCTGCTGGCCCCCGATGCCGAGCTGGATGCTGACGTAACGGGTCGTTTCGCCCATGTAGTCGTACAATGCCTTCACTTTGTCGCGCGGCGTGGTCAGGTGGTCCGTGCGGCGGTGTACCTCCTGTTTGAGCGCTTCGGGGAGCTGGTCGCGCCCTTCGAGCAGGCTGCACTGCCAGACTCCGTACGAAGCCCAGTCGCGCATGCTGCCCTGCGTCTTTTCGTATGTGAAGTCGTATGGGGCGGTCAGCGCCACGGGCAGCAGTTCCAGCAGCGGGGGCCGCGCCGGTTCGGATTTCAGGGCCGGAACGTTCGTCAGCGTCCAGCGGTAGATGTCGCGGCCGTCGGCGGTGGTCTTTTCCGGTTCCCCGATGTTGAGGCACTTGTAACCGAACCGGGTGCCTGCAGGCACCGAGACCGAATATACGCCCTTCTGGAGCGATGTGCCCGAGTAGACGGGGATGAACGAAGGAAAACCCAGTATGCCGTCTTTGTCGGCGAGTTCGTATTCATACCGGACGGTATACGGATAGGCCGGGGCGTAGACCTCCATGTAATACGTTGCGGCGTCTATGGCCAGGTTGCCCGCCGAGAATTCGGTATACTTCAGGTCCCCGCGCTTGAGTTTGCGGATCAGCTTGCCGTTGGCGTCGCTGAGAGTTCCCGAAAAACTTTTCAGCGAGGTCGTAGGGCTGACGTAGCAGGTGAAATTTCCCTTGCCCGTCGCCGTATTGTTGAGAATGGTCGTCTCCTCGATGATTTTGGTCACAGCCGAAGTCGGCGAGTTATAGACGAATTCGAGCGACATGAGCCGGCATACGGCGTCGCTGTTGCGCAGCAGGCTGTCGGGGACGCCGGGAATCTGGGCGTGCGCCGAAAGCGCGCATATCCCGGCCAGAAACAAGAAAAGCGATCTGCGTATCATCCCCGCTGTTTTTTCCGGATTACGAGCTGGCTGTTGCTGAGGTCGGCTACCATGCCGTAGAACGTATTGAGGTCTTCGAATTCGGCAGGCAGGTAAAGGATCCGCTTGAGGCCGAACTGGAAGTTGAACTGTACGTATTGGCCGGACGAGTTGCGTATGTATCGGCAGCTCGCGCCGTCCTCATAGGCGGATATGTTGATGTTCTTGGGCAGTTCCTCGACGGCGTAGCCTTCGGGAAGCTCCAGTGTGCAGCGGATGCTGTAGGCAATCGACAGGGGGAATTCGATGGGCAGCGTGCGGGATTGTGCGTTGAGTTTGTTCGTGGACATGAACGGCACGATCGTCGCGTTGATATAGACGAATTCATCGGTAGCCGAGGGCTGGACCGTGGCCTGGTATTTCTGTACGACCATATTGGTTCCGACGCCTTCGATGTCGAAATCCTCGATCTGGATGCCGTGTTCTTTTTCCAGACTTTCGACATACTCTTCCTGCGATTTGGCGTTGGTGTAGGCCGTGCTTACTGCCAGTGCCGCCTGATTCGCATCCTGCTGAATGAAAGTGCCCGTCAGCGTATTGTCCTCGTTGAGCTTGAGGATCATGTTGATAACGGAAGTGTTTTTGACGAGGTTCGTCAGGTCGCACCATCCGGTGCCGTCGTTCACGCCGTATATGCGCGCCCGGTCCACGAGCAATGCGGTCGGCAGCAGGTTGAGACTCGAATTGGGGCGGGTGCCGTCCAGGTAGGCGTAATTTCCGCCGCCCAGGGCGACGCGCACGATGAAAGCATTGATGCCGTCGATGGTGGGATGCGTATAGGAAAGGCGTCCCATGTGGCGCGGGCTGAGCAGGACGGGAACCGCTTCGAATCCGGCGTCTTTGAGGGCCGCCATCAGTACGAAATTGATGTCGGCGCTCGATCCGGTTCCTTTGTTCGCCGCGGCGCGCGGACCTTTCGAGAAGAGGCGGTACTCCTCGTTCCATTTCATCTTCGACTGCACCAGGCGCAGTACCTGCCGGATTTTCTCCTCGGGCGTACCCTCTGCGGCCTTTATCGCCGCCACTTCCTCCTTATATGGGTTTCCAATGCGGCAGTGGGTGTCGAACGTGCTTTTGCGCAGGGCTTCGTTCACGTCCTCCCACGTGGTCGTATAGTTTTTGACGGGCGACTGCGGAAATGCGATCTGCGACAGTTCGAAATCGAGCGTCGAGCGGAAATCGTTGAGACTCCAGACATACTCTTCGCGCTTGAGGGCCGGGATGTCCGTAGCGTCGGTGGTGATGTTGCGGATGTTGTACGACAAACTGTTCGGGCCGCTGCCGAGCGTGCTGGTCGAAGTGTTTTCGTTCACGTTGATCTGTACATATCCCTTCATGGAGATGTTGAACCGGAAGAATTCGGGGATGGCGGCCTCCATATGGCTGCGCATGACGGGGATGTCGTGCTGGAACCGGAACGACGGAATATAGGTGATGTTCTTCGACGATATGCGGTATTTGTATTCGATGACCGTGCCTTCGCGGACTTCGGGAATCGAAAATTTGATGAGTTTGCGGTTTTCGTCGATCTGTTCCGTGAAGACGTACTGTTTTTTGAGGGGCGTTTTTACGATCTTGCCGTCCACGAGGTTGTAGGCCGTCGCGTCGATACCCGAAACGGTTTCACGAATGTTGTAGTTGTCGATGTAGGAGAGCGAGACGTCGGCCTGGTCGGTGCCTTCGGGTTTGAGGATCTTGATGCGGGCGCGGTAGTCGCGCGTGATGAGGATGTCATTGCCGATCTGGTAATAGAGACTGCTTTCCTCGTTGAGGTAGACGGCGTCGGCATCGGAATCTTTGTCGTAACTCGTCATGCGGAGTTCATCGGCGGATACCTTTCCGAACCTGTAATCGGGGGATTGTGCGTGCAGGGGGACACACACGAGTGCCGCGAGCAGCGACAGGAGAGTTAATTTAGGCATAGTGGGTTAGTTTTTGGTTATGTCAAGGTAAGAAAAAATTCCTACATTGAATACTTTTCGACCCAAAAATCCTATTTCCCGGCTTATTTTATCCGAATCAGGTTCAGACCGTCCCGCAGCGGTACGATCACGTTTTCCACGCGCGGGTCTTCGGAGACCATGCGGTTGAACTCCATCAGGGCCTGTGTGTGGCGGTCGTTGTGCGCGACGGGCTGCACGACTTTTCCCGACCAGAGAATGTTGTCGGCGATCAGCACTGATCCGCTGTGTACCAATGGTTTGCCGCCGTCGTCTCCCATCAGCATCCGGTAATAATCCGGGTATTCGCGTTTGTCGCCGTCGATGAACACGAGGTCGAACGTGCCGCCCAATGCGGACGCGGTCTCCAGCGCCGAGCCGATGTGGAGCCGGATTTTTGAGCCGTGCGCACTGCGGTCGAAGAACGACTGCGCCAGCTCTTCCAACTCGTCCTCCACCTCCAGGGTGTGTAATTCGGCGCCTTCGTCCAGCCCTGAGGCCATGCAAAGCGCCGAATATCCCGTGAAAGTCCCGATTTCCAGCACCCGCTGCGGCCGAAGCATCCGCACGAGCATTTCCAGCAGGCGGCCCTGGATATGGCCCGACAGCATGCGGGGCTGTATGACCCGCAGGTTGGTCTCGCGGTCCAATTCGTGCAGCAACTCCTCTTCGGGCGAGGTGTGGTCGCGGATATATTGTTCGAGTGCGTCCATTATTCCCGGTAGAAGCCGTGTTTGTTGAATGTATATGATTCCGTGATCCGGTCGGGTGTGTCGGCCTGAAACGCGAGCAGGCATTCGCGGGTGAATTCGAGATACCCCGTGCCGTTTGCCGTCACGATGCCGCCGTCGCGTACGGCCTGCCGCTCCTCATAGAGGGCTTCGCCCGTGTAGTTCGCCCCGCCCCACTTTTTCAGCATTTCTACCGTGTTGCCCGTATGCCGCACACCGTTCAGGAAGCCGTGCGCGGCCATGAACGAAGCGGCATTGCAAATGGCTCCGACGGGGATTCCGCGATTGAGCGCCTCGCCGACGAGCGGCGCGATCCGTTCCGCTCCGGCCGACGCCCACTGCATGCCGCCGACCAGAATCAGCCCGGCGCACCTCTCCGGAAGCGCTGAAGCGTCGTAATCGGGCGTTACGCACAATCCGCCGATCGACCGGACGGGCTGCCCGCCGGGAGACATGTATTTGACGGCGTACGAAGCCGGACGGCCCGGCGATACGCCCGCACAGAGGGCCGGGGCGAGGAACGCCGCCTCCCAGTCTGCAAATTCGTCGAGCAGGACGAATACGATCTCTTTTTCCATAACCTTATTTATAAATCAGTCTCGACATACCGGAGAATACCTCTTCGGCGACTTCGGTCAGCTGCATGGCGGTCAGCGAGCGCACCTTGGCGTAAACCTGCTCCATCGTGTCCACGTCGTCGTGCGTCAGAAAACTTTTCCCGGCGCCGAGCATGTAGCCTTCG
>CAKVKI010000137.1 GCA_934754975.1 uncultured Alistipes sp.
AGAAGACCTGAAATCCGCCGCTGTCGGTGAGCATCGGGCCTTCCCAGGTCGAGAAGCGGTGTACGCCGCCGGCCTTTTCGATGATCTCCATGCCGGGCCGCATGTAGAGGTGGTAGGTGTTGGCCAGGATGATCTGCGCCCGGGCCTGGTCGCGCACGTCGCGGTGGAAAATGCCCTTGACCGTTGCCGCCGTACCCACGGGCATGAAAATCGGGGTGCGGATGACGCCGTGGTCGGTCGTCAGGAGGCCTGCGCGGGCTTGGGTCGCCGGATCCTTATGCTGTAATGTAAACTTCATGCTCATATATTCGGCAAAAATACATAAAATAATCTGATTTGGGAATTCTGAATTCTGAATTGTTTTGTACCTTTGCACATATTTCGCCTGTATGCAATTTTTCGATACGCTTCTGACATGTTACGGCTGGGAAGGCATCGCCCTTGCGGGGGCTCTGCTGGTCATGCTCGGCGTGCAGCTGTACTATTATATTTTCGTTTACGGCCGTATTCCCGGCTATAAAAACAACCGCCGCAGCGCGGTGCTTGACGCCGAACCTCCGGTGTCGGTGGTCGTGCCGCTCTTCTCGGAGGATTATTCGTTCGTCGAGGAGCGCCTGCCGCTGATGCTGGCCCAGAGCTACCCCGATTTCGAGGTGGTGATCGTCTATGTGGGACACGACTCCGATTTCTACGAGGACCTCGTGCGGCTCAAGCAGTCGTTCCCGCAGATCGTGACGACCAAGATCCACCTCGACCCGCGCTTCCCGATTTCGCGTAAAATGGCGCTCAACGTCGGCATCAAGTCGGCGCACCACGAACATATGGTCTTCTCTTCGACCGACGCCTGTCCGCAGACCGACCGCTGGCTGTCGCTCATGGCCAAGGGCTTTACGCGGGGCGAGATCGTCGTGGGCTACTGCGGCGTGGAGCGCAAAAAGGGTTTTTCGAACTACATGATGCGCGCCTGGCGCATGATGCACTCGGCCGACTGGCTGGCCCGCGCCGTACGCCGCCGCGCCTACCGGGGCACGCTCCACAACTTCGGGTTCACCAAGCGCATCTACTTCGGGGCCAACGGCTTCAGCCACCTCAATATGAACATCGGCGAGGACGACCTCTTCATGCAGCAAGTCATGACGCACGACAACGTGAGCGTCATCCTTTCTCCCCGGGCTTCGCTGCGCGAAAAGACATGGGGCGGCATGGGCTGGTGGATGAGTCAGCTGCGCTATTACGGCTCGGCGTTCCGTTTCTATCCGCAGGCGGTCCGAAACTACATCCAGTGGGAACTGGGATCGCGCTCGCTGTTTTTCCTGACGGTGATCTGCGCCGTGGCCGTCATGCCGTTCGAGTTCAAGATCGCGGCGCTGGCCCTGCTGCTGATCCGGTTCCTGGTGGTGGCGGTCGAGGTGCGGCGCATCGCGCGCCGCCTGGGCGAATCCGGCATGATGGGCCGCTACTTCATCTATGACCTGCTGAGCCCGCTCTGGGCCTTGGCGCTGGGCGTGATGCTGATGCGCAAAGACGACCGCGTATGGAGATAGCCGACTATATCGTCGCCGAAGACCGGCGATTGGTGGAACTGGTTCTCGAAGGCGACGATACGGCTTTCGAATACCTCTTCAACCGCTACCGCGACGCCATTCACCGGCTGTTCGTGCAGCGGCTGGGCGGCATGAGCGACGCCGACGACCTGCTGCAGGAGACTTTCATCAAGGTTTACATCAACCTGCACCGTTACAGCACCGACTATACCTTCGGACAGTGGGTCTACACCATCGCCCGCAATACCTTTATCGACTTCGTGCGCCGCCGCCAGGACGACCTGTCGATCGACGAACGGTTTTCGTCTCCCCCTTCGACGGCCCCGACCCCCGAGGAGAGCGTCATCAGCCTCCAGCAGCGGACCCAGATCGAGCATTACCTCGAACGGCTGACGCCGCGTTACCGGACGCTGATCGTCATGCGCTTTTTCGACGAATACTCCTACGAGGAGATCGCCGCCAAGCTCACCCTGCCGCTGGGCACCGTCAAGACGCAGATCCACCGTGCCCGCGAACAGATGTGCAAATTTATCGCGCAGGGCGATGAACGATGAACGATTAAAAATTAGGAATTGGAACTGATTCTCAAATATTTCCCCGACCTGACCGCCGAGCAGCAGCGGCAGTTCGCCGCGTTGTACGACCTTTACGCCGACTGGAACGCGAAGATCAACGTCATCTCGCGCAAGGATTTCGACCGCTTGTACCTGCACCATGTGCTTCACTCGCTGGCGATCGCCAAAGTCTGCACGTTCGATGCCGGGGCGCGGATTCTCGACGTCGGCTGCGGCGGCGGCTTTCCGTCGGTTCCGCTGGCGATCCTCTTTCCCGAAACGCGCTTCACGGCCGCCGACTCCATCCGCAAGAAGATCACCGTCGTCGAGGGCGTGACCGCGGGTCTGGGCCTGCAGAATCTTGAACCCCGCTGCGTGCGTGCCGAAACGCTCCCGGAACGTTACGATTACGTCGTTTCGCGCGCCGTGACGGCCATGTCCGAATTCGTGAACTGGGTCTGGAACCGTCTCGAACGCGGACAGTGCGGCACCCTGCCCAACGGCATTCTCTACCTCAAGGGGGGCGATCTGGCCGAAGAGTTGGCGCAGACCGGCAAACGGTGGTATATCTACGACATTCCGCGCTTCTTCGAAGAAGAATTCTTCGAGACCAAGAAAGTGGTTTACACCCCTAAGAAATAGTATTGCTCCTACTCCTGCGGCTCCAGTTTCTTGTAGCCGATCGGACGCGGCTGTTTGCGGGCCTGCGGGGTTTTGACCGACAAGGCGGCAATCGCCTGATAGATCGTGTCCAGCTCCTCGCGCATGTCTTCCGACAGGTCGTTCACCGCTTCGGCGTTGTCCTCGCCGGTCCGTTTCAGCAGGCGCAGTTTGGCCCGAATTTCAGCCAGTTCCGCCGTAATCGCCGTCGTCGAGGTGATGTAGTTGCGCATGGCGACAAAAGCACGGATGATGGCCCGATTGACCCGTATTGCCGTTTCACTGCGCAGAACACTCGATAACATGGCGACCCCCCTGTTCCGAAAATGCAAACGGCGGATATTTCGGATATTTTCCCCGGCCGTCGATTTCTAAGGACGCAAATTGCGACCTTAATCTGTTTTTCAATATGTTGTACTCGTTCTCGGAGAGTTCGAACATGAAGTCTTCGCCCTCGAAGCGTTCTATATTGCGCCTCACAGCTTCCTTCAGCCGCTTCGTTTCGACTTGATACAAGGCCGCCAGATCAAAATCGAGCATCACGCGCTGGCCGCGGATCTCGTATATTTTGTTTTGGATAATTTCAAGTTGCATGGTTCGGGGGAGGGTGGGATTATCTCGGAGTTTATTTCTCTTCCGGCTCCTCCGGATAGGTTATCCCCGCGAAAAATTTCTCAAGCGAGATATTGTAAAATTTGCAGAATTTGGCGATAGACTCCAAAGAGGGGAATCTTACTTTGTTTTCATAGCCGGAAATACCCAAACCCGTATTGTGCAGAACATACTCTTTCGTATGATTGTGCTGTTCCCGGATTTCCGTTAGTCGCCGGGCAATCAAATCTACCAATATGGGGTTTGTGAATTTCAAATCATCTAATTTTTAGAAAAAATGAATCTTCACGCCTTTTCATATTCAATACCCTTGAAAAATTCTTCTAAAGTAACGTTATAGAAATTACAGAGTACCGTCAGCAGGACGATTGTAATATTCGTAGTGCCAACTTCATACAAACCCACATTCACTTTGGTTCGATCGGTTACTACCTCTTGGGTTAGCCCGCGCTCGATCCGTATTTGTTTCAATCGACTTGCGACTGAACGCAGTAATGTATCGTTTGTATGCTTCACTTAAGTTATTTTATGCAAATTTCCGTTTTGCCGCTTTGTTGAGGTTGCCCTTGTCACTAGACACAAGGCCGCCAGATCAAAGTCGGGCATGGTAGGCTGACTGCGGATTTGGTATGATTGATTTTACTCTTTTGTCGGATAGTCTATCGGCGAAAAGAACTCGACGATAGTCATGTTGTAAAACTTGCAAAGAATAGCTATGGTTGTCAGCGACGGAAAATCCCGGCCTGTTTCAAGATGCGGAATATCTAAACCGGTGTATTCATTTACGTATTCCTGCGTGTAATGATGTTCTTCACGTAAATTTTTTATACGTTGAATAACCATTTTGAATAATTCTTCGTCGCGGCGTTGCTTTCTTTTGGCCATTTTAACTCATTTTTACAAAAAAATGAATCTTCACGCCTTTTTATATTGGAGCATCTTCCAATATTGAGTTTTTTTACTTATATTTGTTGCGTGAAACAATAAAAACTAATTACAGAAATTATGCTAACTTTGCCGTACTATTACGGTAAAGTGACATAATACAGAGGTTAAGACGAACCTTTACGCATACTGGTAAACTTGCAAACTGCTATATTCCAAACGGATATGGCAGGTTTATGGAGTAGTGTAAATGTTGTCTGAAACCCAATGTCATGCCTGCGGCTTCGGCCGTGGGCGGCTTGGGCGTAAGGGCAATTTTACTCCACGGCATTGCAAGGCCATCCAGTAGAAATTGTACCTGCGCCCTTGCTTTTTTTTCGGCGGGGCCGGGTCGGAAGGAATATAAACTGATTTCAACCCCGGCGCGATGTCACGAACAATCTATTTTGAGGCGGATATATTATCCGGCGGCCAGCGGTCGCCGGATGTTGCCGTGCCGTTTGCCGGGGTTGATTCCACAAGGACGGGCGGCGCGGCCCTGCGATCTGGTAAGCGGCATGACGAAATCCCGCATTGTCCCGTCCTTTTTCCGATAAAACCCCGAAAATTTAAAAGCAAAAGTCCCATGTCCTGCAGCGGTTGGAGGCATTTGCTGTAAATTGAGGGTGGGCGCAGAGACTCATAACCTCTGCGTCCGTTACAGCCGGGTGCGGGCTGCCGAAATGAATTCTTCATAGGTCTGTGAAAGTTGCGTCACGGAATCGTTTCGGTCCTGCATCCGGCTTTTTATTCGGCAAAGAGGGCGGTTATTCGGAATATTGTCTATCTTTGCAGTATGATTAAGACCCTCCATAAATCGGATTCGGTGTTGTAAACAATCTGTACCCGCCGTACGGATTGTCCTTTCGTTCGCTCCCGGATAACTCTTTCCGGGGGTAATTTCCATATTATTTCAGTTTTAACCTGCGTACGACGATGAAAGCATTGCCATGCTTTTGCGCGTATGCCGCATACATTAAGATAATGAGCAACGAAAATAAAACGATTCACGGAATCGACGTCGATTTAATCTGCAATTTTTTCCTGAATACCGAACGGCAGGGACCCGGAAGTCCCGAAGTGACCCTCAAAGCATTGAGCTTTATAGACAACCTGACCGACGAATCCCTGATCGCCGACCTCGGCTGCGGGACGGGCGGTCAGACGATGACGCTGGCCCGGCATGCGCCGGGACATATTACGGGGCTGGACTTCTTTCCGGGATTCATCGACCGGTTCAACGCCGATGCCGGGAGGCTGAACCTCGCCGGCCGGGTGAAAGGCATCGTCGGTTCGATGGACGACCTGCCTTTCCGCACCGGGGAGCTGGACCTGATCTGGTCCGAGGGAGCGATTTACAATATCGGCTTCGAGCGGGGCCTGGCCGAATGGCGCGAATACCTGAAGCCGGGCGGCTATCTCGCGGTTTCCGAAAGCGTGTGGTTTACCGGTGAGCGTCCGGCGGAGATCCATGATTTCTGGGTGGACGCCTATCCGGAGATAGATACGATTCCCAACAAGGTAGCCCAGATACAACGGGCGGGGTATCTTCCCGTCGCGGCCTTCGTGCTGCCCGAAACCTGCTGGACGGAGCATTATTTCGCCCCGCTGGCCAAGGCCCGGGAGCTGTTCGCGGCGAAGTACCCGGGAAACGGGACCGCCGAAGAGCTGATGGCGTTTCAGCGTTATGAGGAAGAGCTGTACGGCAGGTATAAGGAGTTTTACGGCTATGTGTTTTTCATCGCCAAAAAGACGAATCCTTTTCAAAGCCGGTGAATGACCTGAGGAGACGCAGTCCGGACCGCTGATTTTTATTCGAAAGGGCTGTCCGTTGCGCCTCCGTTAATGCGTTCACCCCTGCCGCAATTTTGCGGCAGGGGTGAATTTTGTTTTTCAGGGGTTGAGGGACAGCCCTTGCTTTCGGGGGCGAGGCCCGGCGGGAATTACTTGCGCTTTGCCCCGTCGATAATTTTCTGCACACTGTCCATGAACTCCTTCGGGGCCGATGCGCCCTGTATGCGCCCCAGCAGTTGGCCTTGCGTATCGAATACCAGGTAGAGCGGAATGGCTCCGCTGCCGTAACGCTTCATCAGCTCCTTGCCCGTGGGTTTGTCGGTGTCGTATTTGGCCGCGACGAAACGCTGCTCCATAAAGTCGCCGACATCCTTGCGCGAGAAGACTTCGCGTTCCATCGTCCGGCAGGGCGGACACCACGTTGCATAGAGGTCGATGAAGACCAGCTTGCCGCTCTTGATCGCCATTTCGCGCACGGCGTCGGTCGATTTGGTTTCGAATTTTACCTGTCCCTGCGCCGCACCCGCTCCGAGCGCCAGCAGCAGGACGAAGATCAGTTTTTTCATCGTCGATAACGTTTTACGACTAACGTGCAAGAACCGTGCTTATTGCCCGCCTTCCGACGCCGAAGTACTCAGCAGTCCGCAGGCGGCCTGGATGTCTTCGCCCCTCGAAGCCCGGATGGTGGTCTGTATTCCCTTGGCCGTCAGCGTGTCGCGGAACCGGACCATCGCCGCGTCGTCGGGCGAGAAGTAGGGCGAGCCGGGGATTTTGTGGAAGCGGATCAGGTTGATGCGGCACTTGATGCCGTCCAGCAGGCGGCACAGTTCGCGGATATGCCGCGGCGAGTCGTTCAGGCCGCTCATCACGATATATTCGAACGACACGCGCCGCTGGTGGGTGAAGTCGTACCGGCGCAGGATGGCTGCGACTTCGGCGACCGGCCATGCCCGTTCGACCGGCATGATCGCGGCCCGCTCCTCGTGAAACGGGTTGTGCAGGCTTACGGCCAGATGCACTTTCGTCGCGTCGAGAAACCGCTGCAGTTCGGGCGCTACGCCCGCCGTGGAG
>CAKVKI010000138.1 GCA_934754975.1 uncultured Alistipes sp.
AACAAGATGCGGATCAACCGGCAGACCGACACTGAACTGGGCAACGATCCGATGCGGCAGCTCTATAACCTGCGGGAAGATATCGGCGAACGGTGCAATCTGGCCGGGCGGTATCCTGCAAAGGCCGATTCGCTGCACAATAAGCTGGAAAAAATCAAAAGACAATGAAAAAGGGTGTTCTGACGTATCTTCTTCTGCTTTGTACAGGATTGCTCCAGGCTGCGCTGCCGGGAGTTAAAATAGATACAGGTCCTTATTTGCAGGCTGTTACCGAGACCGGCTTTGCGGTTGTCTGGACCTCCGACGCCGATGCCGTGGCCTGGGTGGAGGTAGCGCCGGACGACGGCAGCGATTTCTATGCGGCGGAGCGGCCGCGTTACTATCATTCGGAACACGGCAAACGCATTATCGGCCGTCTGCACAGAGTTCCGGTTGCAGGACTTGAGCCGGGAACCCGTTACCGTTACCGCATCTTCACGCAGGGAATTCTCGAAAACGGCGGCAACAAGGGCGTGATTCCGGGCCGGATCGCAGCCAGCAGGGTCTACAAACACGAACCCTATTATGCGACCACGCTGAATCCCGATAAGGAGTCGATCAGTTTCGCCGTCGTGAACGATATTCACGGCAACGATTCGCTGTTCCGGCTGCTGTTAAGCGATGTAACGGAAGAAAATACCGATTTCGTGGTTCTGAACGGCGATATGACGTCGATGATCGAATCCGAACAACAGCTGTTCGACGGTTATCTGAGATCTGCGGCGGAACTTTTCGCAGGCAATGTGCCGTTCTTTTTCGTACGGGGCAATCACGAAAACCGGGGCGCTTTTTCCTGCAGCGCTTCCGACTACTTTCCGACTCCGACCGGGCGGTTCTACTATACGTTCCGCCACGGACCTGCATTTTTCGTGGTGCTGGACGGCGGCGAAGATAAGCCCGATAACGATATCGAGTATTCGGGGCTGGCCGACTTCGACCGTTACCGGGCGGCCGAGGCCGACTGGCTGAAAGGAGTCGTCGCCAGCGAGGAGTTCCGTCAGGCTCCGCTGCGGATCGTGCTGCTGCATATTCCGCCGCTGCATTACGACTGGCACGGAGGACGTGAAATACAGCGGCTCTTTATGCCGCTTTTGCAGGGAGCCGGAGTCGATCTCATGCTCTGCGGCCATCTGCACAAGGCGTTTTACACTCCGGCCGGCGAAGAAACGTATGATTTCCCGGTGCTGATCAATTCCAACAGGGAAAGCGTACGTGTAAATATCAAAGGCGGAAAAATCGAAGCCGAAATCAAGGACGCCGCGGGTAAAACCGTCGCCCGGCATACGGTCAGGGCCGGCAGCGAATGATCTTCTGATTTCAAGCCTACGCCTTTATAAAATTGTCCGTTAATACTTTTGGGAACGCCGATTGCTATTCGTTTTGCGCGGGACCGGGCGCGTTGTGGAATTGTTCGACATATTCTTTGGGGGTCATGCCGTAGTACTCCTTGAAGCATTTGGTGAAATAGGAGTGGCTGTTGAAGCCCGATTTGTAGAGTATTTCCGAAATGCGCAGCTCGCCTTTGCAGAGGTATTGCGCCGCGCGTTTGAGTTTGATCGTGCGGACAAAATCGTTTATCGTCTCTCCGGTCAGGGCTTTTACCTTGCGGTATACGTACTGATAGGAGCTGTCGATGCTTTCGCACAAAGTCTGGATGCTGAAGTCTGGATTTTCGAGATTCTCCTCGATGACCTTTATCAGTTTCAGGATGAATTTGTCATTTTCGGATTCGATCACGATCTCCGAAGGGCTTGACAGAATCCGGTCCCGATAAAGTTTCTGCAATTTGATCCGGGACTCGATAAGCCCTTCGATCCGGGTCGTGAGGGTTTTGACGCTGAAGGGTTTGGATATGAAGGCGTCTGCGCCGCAGTTGTAGCTTGCGGCCCGGTCGCCCTCATTGCTTTTGGCCGTCAGCATGATCAGCGGAATGTGACTGGTCAGGGGATCCTCTCTGACCAGCGTACACATTTCGAAGCCGTCCATGCGGGGCATCATCAGGTCCGAAATAATCAGATCGGGATAGACGCGCCGGATCTCCTCCAGCCCCTGTATGCCGTCTGCGGCCGTGTAGACGTCATAGGTTTGGCCGAGCGTGGCTTTCATAAAATTGAGCATCTGCTCGTTGTCTTCCGCAATGAGGATCTTATACATGCCGTTTCCCGGCGCGTCGGCCGGAATATGGTCCGGATCCGGGTGTTCGCCGGGCGGAACCTCTTCGGCGGCGTCCGGAAAACCGCTCCTGCAGGGAAGCGTAACCGTGAAGCGGCTTCCGTCTCCCGGAGCGCTCTCCACTTCGATTTCGCCGCCGTGCAACCTTACGTAATCTTTGGTCAGCATGAGTCCGATTCCCGACCCTTCGGCCTGTTCGTGGGGAATATTTTCCGTCTGGTAGAACCGGTCGAAAATGCGTGTGTGGTCTTCGCTCCGGATACCGCATCCGGTGTCGTGAATCGTAATGCGGACGTAATATTGCCCTTCCTGCTCCGTGGTCTCGACGCGCAGGGCGATCCGGCCTCCGTCCGGCGTAAATTTGAAGGCGTTGGAGAGCAGGTTGTAAAATACCTTCTCGATTTTGTCGCGGTCGAAGAGCATGTTGATGCAGAAGGGATGCGACTCGAAGGTGTAGTCGATACGGCGCTGCCGGGCGTGGTCGCAGAAAGTCGCGTATATCTCCTGTCCGAAGGCGGCGATGTCGCCCATGCCGAGGCTGAGTTTCATTTTGTTGCTGTCGATCTTGCGCATGTCCATAATCTGGTTGATCAGGCGCAGCAGCCGCTCGGCGTTCTGCTTCATGATCTGCAGCATCTTGCGCTGGCTTTCCGTCGCCGTTTCGAGCAGCGTCTCGATCGGACCGAGGATCAGTGTCAGCGGGGTTTTGAATTCATGCGAGATGTTGGTGAAAAAGATCATCTTGGTCTGGTTGATCTCCTTGTAGGTCTCCCGGCGCATGATTTCGAGCTTAAGTTCCCGAGCCAGCCGGATGCGGATGCGCACCAGATAGACGGCCAGTACGCAGAACGCCGTGAACAGCAGCGTATAGCCGATGTAGGCCGCAGTGCTGCGCCACCATGCGGGGCTGACGACGATGTCGATCTGCGCAGGCGCTTCGCTCCAGATGTTGTCCGAATTCGCGGCGTTTACGCGGAAGGTGTAACGCCCCGGCGGAATGTGCGAGTAGGAGGCGTAGCTGTGTTCGCCGTCGGTTGTGATCCACTCCTTGTCGTATCCGTCGAGTTTGTAGTTGTATGAATTTCCTGCGCCCGTCGCGAAGTTGAGCAGTGCGAAGTCGATGCGGAAGAAATTTTCGTCGTGCCGCAGCCTGATCTGGTCGGAGAAGGTGACGGAATTTTCAAATATGACTTTGCCGTTTACTTCGGTGCCGGGCAGAACCGGCGTGTTGTGCAGCCGGAACGAGGTGAGCCGCACGGGATAACGGCGGACGTCGACTTTGATCTCCTGCGGGTCGAAAGCGATGAATCCCCCGTGGCCGCCGAGATAGATGCGCCTGCCGGCGTTGCAGACGCTGTTGTACTCGATGTCGTTCATCTTCAGCTCCTGCGAGATGTCGCATGTGATTTTGTAGTTGAGTTCGTAGTCGAACATGATCAGCCAGCTGCCGGTGGCGATCCAGAGTCGGTTCGACTCGTCCGATACGATTGTGCGCACCGACAGGTGGGGCCCGATGTCGATGCGTTCGAAACTTTTGGTTTCCGGCGCGTAACGGCAGAGCCCGGTGTCGGTTCCTATCCACGTGCGGTTGAGGGCGTCCGTGTGGATCGAATAGATGCGGTTGCTGACGATGCTGGCTGCGTCGTCCGGATTGTTCTTGTATTGGACAATGGTCTGGGCGGACTTGTTGTAGCAGAAAATGCCGTCGCTGGTCGAGCCGATCCATATGTTGCCCTGTTTGTCGGGTTCGAAATAGGGAACGTCGCTGTTGTCCGACGATACGAGGTTGTCGATGATCATCGGCGTAAAGCGCAGGCGCGTAATTTCGCCCGAAGCGCTGCGGTCGGCGCGGATGAAGCAGATGCCGCTGCTGATATTGACGATGATCTCCCCGTCGTTGTCCTCCTTGATGTCGTAGACGTATTTGAACGAGAAGTTCTCGTCGCCGGTATCGACCCGGCGGAGCGTCGTGCGGTTTTTGTCGAGGTAGACTACGCCGTTGTTCGTGCCGATCCACATGATGCCGTTCCGGTCCGTAAGGATGCGCTTTATGTTGTTGTGGGGCAGCAGGCTGTTTTTTGTCGTGAAATGACGCTTCAGCCGCATGTCGGGGGTGTAGCACATCAGTCCGTTGTTCGTGCCGATCCATATCTCTTCGGGCAGGACGGCGATGTCGGTGATCGTCTCCCGTGTGGTGTGCCCTTCGGCGTCGGTGTCGTTGATGTAATGCACGTCGATCGGCCTGCGGTGGCTGTTGCAGCAGGCGACGCCGTAGTTGGTGCCGAGCCAGACCAGCCCGTTGTCGTCCTGGAAAAGACAGCGTACGATTTGCGTGGGCAGCGAAACGGGATCGGTGATGGAGTTGGCGAAATTCGTGAAACCGCCCGAAGGGATGTCGAAAACCGAAAGGCCGCTCGATGTCGCAGCGAGGACATGTGTCGCGTCATAGCGCGTCACGTCCCGCACGTCGTTGCTTGCGATGCCGCTGTTGGCCGTGTCGTAATGGCGTTCCTCACCGGTTTCGGTGTCGAATACGCGCAGTCCTCCGGTTGCGGCGATGTAGAGCGTGTGGGGATCTTCCGGCTGGATATGCAGTCCCGATATCAGGCAGTTGCCGGCTCCCGGCTCTCCTTTCAAAGGTACGGACTTGAATATGCCGCTTTCCGTCTCCCGGCAGTAGAGTCCGTCGAAGGTGCCGATCCAGAGCCGTCCCGACGAATCTTCGCAGAGGCTTCGGACCTCGTTGTGCATCTTGTCGCGGTCGTAATGGTTGAGTTTGTAGAAATTTATCTGGCTGTTCCGGCGGTCTAACCGGATCAGTCCGTCGAGCGTACCGATCCACAGAAAGCCTTTCGAGTCTTCGCAGAAACAGCGTATGCGCAGGTTGCCCAGCAGGTTGCGGGAGTCGTTTTCCGCCGAAATCCTTTCGAAGTTTTCTTTTTGGGAGTTGTAGACGTTTACGCCTTTCTCCGTGCCGATGAACAACCGGCCGTCCCGGGTGATGTAGAGACAGTTGATCCACGATGTCGAGAGCGAATTGGGATTCCCCGGTTCGTGCCTGTAAACGTGGAATTCGGTGCCGTCGTACCGGTTCAGTCCCTCCGCCGTGCCGATCCAGATGAATCCCAGCGAATCCTTTACGATGGCATTGACCATCTGGTGCGAGAGTCCCTGCTGGATGCCGATGCTTTTGAAGTAAAGTTTCAGTTCATCGCCGGCGCTTCGGGCCCGGGTGAACGGACCGATCAGCAGGAGCAGTAACAGGAGGAGGTTGCGTTTAGACATGCTACAAATATAAAATTTTTATCCCGCAGCTCAAAATGCCGGGGCCTGAAAAAGCGCCCCGGCATCCTGAAAACTGTTTGGTCGTTTTAGCGGAGCGTGGGATAGGGATAGGAGCCGCTGCCCGCCTGCCATACCGTCACGAAGTCCCAGCCGGAATACGACTCCGGATTCTTCATCTGCGCTTCGCTCAGCAGGCCGCCGCCCGTGATGCCCGATACCGAACCTCCGGCAAAGGCGTCTCCGTTGTCCAGCGCATAACAATTGGTGATGACGGCCGTGCCGCTCGCCTTGCCGAATGCGCTGCACAGGTTTCCGGAGCCTCCGTCCACCGTGATTTTGCCTGCCGTATAACAATTGGTTATGACCACGGCCTGGTCGGCCATTTCACCGACGATGCCTCCGTAATTGGCTTTGCCCTTAATCGTGGCGTTGCCTGCGTTGTAGCAGTCGGTGAGGCGGCCGGGTTTGTTGGTGTGGCCTACGATTCCGCCGATGCGCAGGCTCGACGACGAGACGCTGGCGCCGACGATCAGGTCGCCCGTGTTGTAACACTTGCTGATGACCGTCTTGTTGGAGTAGATACGGCTGGTGATGCCGCCCATATAAGCCGCGCCGCGTCCCATGCCGGCCGGTTCGTCCATGGTGATGGTTCCGGTGTTGTAGCATTTTTCGATGATGCACGCCGCGCTCGACGAGGTCGTATAGCCGACTACGCCGCCGAAGTAATAGTTGGCCGTGACCGCGCCGGTGTTGCCCGAACCGGTTACCTTGCCGCCGTTCATGCCGACCACGCCGCCTACCTGGTTCATGGCGGTAACCGAAGCGTGGTTGACGCATTGGTCGACGACGCCCGTGGGATAGTTGTAGGCCGCGATTCCGCCGCAGGTGAATTCGTCGGTCTTGTTGCGGTCGGCAGCCGCCGAGATGGCTCCCGATACGGTGCAGCGAAGCACAGTGCCGTTGTTGTTGGCGGCGATGCCTCCGACGTTGAGCGGAGTGGTGCCTGTTTCGCAGCCTATCGTGCAATCCGTGACGGCGATGTCCCGGATGGTGCCGTTGTTGGTGCCTGCCACCCAGCCGAAACCGTTGTCGGTTTTATTGACCGAACCTCCGTCGTTGGTGATGTAGAGCGTGCAGCGGCTGAAGTTGAGCGACGCCACTTCGGCGTCTTCGGCCACGGCTCCGAAGAACCCGAAGTAGTTGCGCTTGTCGGCCAGCGGGCGGATTTCCCACCCTTCGATGGTCTTCCCGTTGCCGTCGAAGATGCCTGCGAAGGGATTGGCCGGGGAGCAGATCGGTTCGAAATCGGCGCCCGGAGCCGGAGTGTAGGTGAGTTTGTAGCAGCATCCTGCCGCTTTGGCGTTGGCGGCCGATATGTTGCGCAGGTAGCTGTCTCGGTCGATAATGAACGGATCGTTCTGCGTTCCGGCTCCCGAAGCGAAATGGCTGTTGGCGCTCTGCGCCTCGCTGTTCGAGAAAACTTCGGGATCGTCCGACAAGGCCCGGATCGAAACGCTGAACAGACCGACGTATTCGGGCTTGGCGAACACCTCCTGCGCCGAGAGGTTGCAGGCGGTTTCGGCGCCGTTGTCGATCTCGGCGATCGGCGCGCCGTTGTTGTCCGTAAGCACGACCATGTATTTCACCGCGCCCATGATGG